>CADCOZ010000337.1 GCA_902803125.1 uncultured Ruminococcus sp. | reverse complement strand
GGCAGGCTCTTTGGCTTCGGGAGCGGACTCTTTGGCTTCGGGAGCAGACTCTGCTGCTTCTGGAGCAGACTCTGCGGTTTCGGGAGCAGGCTCTGCGGTTTCAGAAGCAGGCTCTGCGGTTTCGGGAGCGGGTTCTGTGGTTTCGGGAGCAGGCTCTGCGGTTTCAGGAGCGGACTCTTTGGCTTCGGAAACGGCTTTAGCTTTGTCGGTAACCATACCGTTTTCTTTCTGCAACTGGAGATACTTCTTTTTCAGTTCAACGGACAGATACGGACGAATCATACTGAAGGTCTTTTCGTCTGGTGTCATCAGCAGAACCGCAGGCTTTTTGCGGATTTTATCGTGAATGATGAAATAGTAGGTGTCAGGGGCATAGTCTTCCTCGGCGGCATGGAGCAGGTTGGGATATTTGGACGGGTCAATGGCTCGCTTGCCGGTGTCGGGGTCGATATAAAGACCGAAATCGTCAATGTTCTTAACATCAAAATAGGTGATGTTGCGGCGTTTGGCGTTGCCTTTAATGCGGGCAATACGCAGTTCACCCAGTACGAAGGTGTATTCATACTCAATGCGGGAGTGCTTGACTAAATAGTAAATCAGGTAACAGCCCAAACCGAACATGGTGATAACAATAAAAAACAGCCAGTCGGCTACGGTTACCATCAAAATGACCGCAACAATGAAAATGACGATGATAAGGCCAAGACTGATAAGCAGTTTGGAAACGGTGGCGGGCGAAAACTTTCTCTTTACAACTTGTTCATAGTAGGAATCAATGTTATCAACAGCAATATATTTTTCCATGAGTGACACCTCGTTTTAGAATGATACCCCATTATAGCATATTCCGACCAATTATTCAAATGTTATTTTTTTGAACTATTTTCAGGGAGGCCAAAGGAGAAATAGAAAAAATTTAAAAATGAGTGAATAAAAAAGGAAAAAAAAGTACAAATTTCGAAAAATGTGTGGTATAATAGATACGGAAATAAGGCTTCGGATAGAAAACAGGTAAATAAGGTGTCTGTCGCTTTGCTGTTTTATCACTTTATTACACTGAAAGGCTATCCGAAGAAAGTAAAAATAGATGCAAGGGATGGCTATAGAATTTAATAGCATAGTAAAGGAGAGGAACAGGGTTATGCAGATTGCAATTTGTGATGATAATAAAGAATTTCGGCAAGAACTGAAGGAATACATTTTTGCTTATCAGAAGGAAAAGCGAATTGTTGTGGAAATGTTTGAATTTGCATCACCGGAAGCCCTGCTGTCTTGTGAACAGGTGTTTGATCTGGTGTTTCTGGACTATCAGTTTGAAAAGCAGAACGGGATGGAAGCGGCCAAAGTCCTGCGGCAGCGGAATTTTACGGGCGGCATTATTTTTGTAACAAGTTTTCCGGAGTTTGTGTATGATTCGTTTGAAGTACAGCCGTTCCGCTTTTTTGTCAAGCCGATACAAAAGGAAAAGCTGTGGGCGGCGTTGGATCAGTATTTGCATCAGCATACGATGCTGAACCATATTGTGATTGTACAGGACGGTGAACAGCTGACGATAGATGCGGCGGATATTTTGTATTTAGAGGGTGACGGGAAATATTGTCTGGTGCGCACCGTTCAAGATACCTACCGCAGTTCCAAAACCTTGTCGCAGGTGCAGGAGCTTTTGCCGAAGCATTGTTTTTATCGTATCCATAAATCGTATGTGGTGAATATGTATAGTGTGTCCGCCGTGCAGGGACATGAACTGCTGTTGGTTAACGGTGAAAAAGCCGCTATTGGCCGCAGTCGTCTGAAGGACTTCAAGAAAAGCTATATGGATTTTGTTAAAAACTATTATGTAAGGTTGTGATGGCTATTTATCCGTTGATCATGTTTGTGGAACTGCTTCTTTACTTTATAGCGATGACAATGGTTTCGATACGGCTGTTTGGGGCTCGCTGTCATTGGCGGCGGCTGGTGGTGTTTTTTGTGCCGCTGTTTGCGGCTTTGCTGGCGGTTGAACTGACAGGGAATACAGCGGTGGCCAATGTGGTCAGTTTTCTGTTCTTTGTGCCGGTAAGTATCCTGCTCAAGCTGTGCTTGTTACCGATACGGTACCGCACGGTTCTGTCGGAATATTTAACGCTGTATACGGTCAATATTCTGTTGTCATCGGCTCTGTTGTCGGTCATTCCGACCAATGATATCGGGGGCTGGCTGATGGAACTGGCGGTACATATTTTTATGCTCAGTATCTGTGTGCTGGCTTGTTATGGTCAGCGGCAGCGTAAAGTACAGATGCTGTTTGAATGGACACCCAAAAGCACCAAAAGAATTTTGCTGACCAAATTGGTTTGTGATGCGTTTTTGTCAACCGTTGTACTGCACTATCCGTTGGTGACAGAACCGGTGCTGTCCAACGCTTTGAAGCTGATTTTTATTTTGCTGTTGGTGATGGACGGCCTGATTATTTCGGTACTGTTGGTTTATACGGCGACCAATAAGCATATCCGCAGTGTAGCGGAGCAATATGAGGAGCAGATTCAGGCCCAGTCGGATTATTATCAAAAGCTGTCCGAGTCGGACGTGGAACTCAGGCGGTTTCGGCACGATTACCGGAATTTATCCATCGGGCTGGAAAAACTGCTGAGTGAAGGAAAGACAGAGGAAGCCCTGCGGATGCTGCGTCACGGACAGCAGGAACAGCGGCGGCGCCCGCGATATGAAAGCGGCAGTGGGATTGTCAACGCCCTGATGGAGGATAAAGCCCTGCGAGCCGACACGATTCACACAACGATTACGTTTGAAGGAGCGGTGCCGTCCGATCGTATTGAAGCGGCGGATTTATGTGTGATTTTCGGCAATACGCTGGACAATGCACTGGAGGCCTGCGAAAAACTGCCGCCGGAGGAGGAAAAAACCATTTTAGTGCAGTGTCTTTGCCGGAGCGGCATGATGTTTATGGAGATGACCAATCCGGTCAAAGAACCGGTAGCCATTGGCAGCGGCCTGCCGCAAACCACCAAAAGCAATAAAAAGGATCATGGACTGGGACTGTATTCGTTGGAAAAAATCATCAAGAAATATGACGGTACCTTAATATGTACCTGTGTCGACCGGCAGTTTACCATCAGTATCAGTCTGTATCTGCCGCCATCATCGGCTGCCCCTGCTTAAAATCCTGTTGGAGGGCTTTTCCCTCCAAACCTCCCACCAGGGGGTCTCCCCCTGGACCCCCGTTGGGGGAAACCTTTTTCTAGCGAAAAAAAGGAGCGCGGGTGTCCAGTGGACACCTTGGCCGCAAGGCCAAAGCGCCCGGACCGAGCCGACAGGCGAGACCCCCCAAACCCCTTTCCAAAAATAGCTGAATTTTAAGTACGCAAACAGTTTAGTTGGACATCTAAACATTATTCATTATTCACTATTCATTATTCACTATTCATTATTTCTCCCCTTCCAAAAATCGCTGAATTTTGCCCTATATCATTATTATTTATTCGTTATTCTTTATTATTTCATTTCTGCGGCCGGATATGAAACAGGCTCTAAATGGATAAAAGGAACAAAGCCGATGAACCACAGCAGGTTCATCGGCTTTGATAAGAGATAAAAAAATCCGCAAATGCTATGCGACCGATCATATTTACAGGGGGTGTATAACGATCAGGCAACAGGGAAACATAGCACTTGCGGTTATGGAAACGGGTCAAGGTGAGTATCCCCGCAGCCACCATAGTAAAAACCGGTGTGTATAATTTGACACACAAAGATTTGACAGGTGAAATAAATCTCAGTGTTTTGTGACAGGAAAAAATATTTATTTCCATAAGCACGGTTCTATTATAGAGGACAATGGCTAACGGGGCAAGTAACCTTGGAGTGAACAGCCGCTTTTTTGGAGTCAACAGAAATGTTTTTTGAGGATGGCAGGAATTTTTTTTTATTCCGTGTCATCGGTTTCGCCCAAGAGAATGCGGAAAGCCCACTGTTCATCAATTTGCAGTTCGTCTTCGTTGATGTCGGGCAAACGAGGCTGGAACTGTTCCTCTAACTGTCGGTACATATCCGGCAAAAAGATGGTTGAACACAGATCCTGATTATCAACTAAAATGTGGATTCTCTTTTCGCCTTCATCGTTTTTGTAAAAATACAGTTCCGGATTTTCAATGTCCGGATTCTTTTTGGTGTAGTCCATCAGGACGATGACTTTATAGATTTCCATGATGCGGTCGTCCAGTCCTTCGTCAAAAATCAGGAGCTTTTCAATCAGACGGTTCAGAGAACGCACCAGTCGGATAAGATAATGGTCATCAACAAAAGGCTGAAGCGGTGACGTGCCGTTCTGCATTTGTGTCACGAAGTCAAAGGTGGCCTCGTCATCGGCGATATACTGAATTAGCCAATGCTCTTCCGGCTGTTGGTATAAAAGCGTACCGCTGTTCACAACAGCAGTGCCGGCACAGGAGGGACACTCAAACAGAAACGCACTTTTGTCACGGACAGCCTGTTTCATGGCGGGTTCCTCAGCAGTGTTGATGCTTTTCCGAATGGTAAAGGGACTTTTTTTGCCGCAGGACGGACATTCCAGTGTAATGGTTTCTTTCAGGGACATATGCATACTTCCTTTCGCTTGGATAATGGGGCGGTTTATCGCATTTGTACGGTCGGCAGGACAGTACCGGAAACATATTCTGCCATCTATCTTTATCATAATAGAAACAGCGGCAGATTGCAAGCCGTTCACGGAATCTTTTTGAGAAGTGTGCTGTTGGCGGTAAAAAAAATTACCCCGTCATGATAGAAACAGCGGCAGAAGGCAAGCCGTTGGCAGAATCTTTTTAAGAGGTGTGCTGTTGGCGGCGAAAAATATCGCCCCGTCATGTCTGACGAGGCGATGCCGGAAGCGGAGGGATTCGAACCCTCGAGCCCTTGCGGGCTACCTGATTTCGAGTCAGGCCCGTTATGACCACTTCGATACGCTTCCG
>CADCOZ010000336.1 GCA_902803125.1 uncultured Ruminococcus sp. | reverse complement strand
TCCGACAGGGCAGGTCAAAATCAGCGAATTTCGGGAAGGGGCAGAAGTAATGAATAATGAATAGTGAATAATGAATAATGAATAATGTTTAGATATCCGACAGGGCGGGTCAAAATTAGCGAATTTCGGGAAGGGGTTTGGGGGAACCCCTTTTTTCGCCAGAAAAGGGGTTCCCCCAATGGGGTGCAGGGGCAAAGCCCCAACAGGCTGACGGGGCAAAATTGATTTCCGTGAAAATGAAAAAGGTTTATTGACAGATGAAGCGGTATATTGTATGATAATAATAATAATAGAACAGCAGAGAAGGCGGCAGCGCTGTTTCTGCTGAATCAAACAACCTGATCAGGGAGGAGAACAACAATGAAAAAATATGGCAGAGTCATTTTGGCAATTCTGATGGCAGTGGGACTGGTGCTGACAGCGGCGGCCTGCGGCGGGAACAATTCTTCATCGGGCAACAGTGCGGCAGGTACTTATAAGCTGAGTGTAGATGTGGAAAAGGCACCGGATGATCAAAAGGCAATGGTGCAGGCGATGGCGGGTATGCTGGATGTTACCATGGAACTCAAGAGCAACGGCACGGTGCGGTTTGACATGGCGTTGAATGCGATGGGTGAGAGCAGTTCCGACACAGTAGAAGGCACTTGGAAACAGGAAGGCAATAAGGTGACCGTCAGCGGCACACAGTTGGAGAAAACGAGCAGCAGCCTTCAGACGGACGGCGAAATGGAACTCAGAGATGGCAAACTGTATTTTGTTATAACAGATGATAACGGTTCGGCTATTGATACAGACTATATGTTCTTTGTGAAGCAGTAAAAAACAAGCGTAAAGGAGTGTATCAGGATGAAAAAAATGGGACGTTCTTTGTTGGCAGTATGTGCGGTACTGCTGATGATCGTCATGATGACGGCCTGCGGCGGCGGACAGGAAGAAACAAAGGAACTGAACGTAGAAGGCACTTGGAAAATGGTTCTGGATGATGAGAATCTTTCGCAGGAGAAACTGACGGTCTACAGTACCTATTTTGAAGGAATGAGTACCCAAAATGTTACCCTGAAGTTCTCTGAAGGCACGAAGTTGGAAATTTCTGCAACGGTGGATAATACCCCGCAAACCGAGGAAGGAACATATGCTATTACCGGTGAAAATACCGTTTCTATTACCGATCCGTCCGGCTATGTGACCGGAACGGCGGGTACTTATACACTGGTGGTGAAGGATAATAAGATGCGTCTGAAGGATCAGGGGGCAGAGTATTTCCGCTTTGATAAGCAGTAAGAAAGGAATGTTGACCGTTGAAAAAGATGGCAAAGGAAGTCTTGATTCTGACAGCCGTTTTGCTGATGGTGTTGGTGACAGCCGCCTGCCAAAGCAGCAGTAAGTTCATTGGCACATGGACACTGAGGGTGGATAAGTCTACACTGCCTTCCATGACAGAAGAAGAAGCGTCGGCGGCCGATGCTTATTATGCACAGATGAGCTTTAATCTGACGCTGAAAGGCAACGGCACGGCCACGGCTAACGGCAGTTTTATTCAAACCAGCGGCCAGAGCGATGCTTTGGCACAATGGACACAAAACGGCGACACCATTACCCTGACAGACCCTTCCGCAGAGGCCTCTTCCAAAACAATGGTGTTTGTCCTGCGGGACGGCAAACTGTACTTTGATACCGATACCATGGGCGAGGATCTGAAATATTTCTACCTTGTGAAAGAGTCATGAGCGAATCATTATCATCTTCAAGCGGATGCAGCAGTGTATCCGCTTTTTTGTAAAAAGGAGAGGTTCTCATGGGAAAAGTGAAAGTGATACAAAAGACGATTGGAACGTTGCTGTTAGCGGCCTTGTTAACAGCGTTTACGGCTTGTTCTCAGCCGACCACACAGGACACGGGTTCTTCACCGAACAGCACTGTTTCTTCCGCAGAACAAAGTACACAGATAAGCACCGAACCGAGCGAGGAACAAAGCCCGCAGACAAGCACCGAACTGAGTGAGGAACAAAGTACACAGACAAGCACCGAAC
>CADCOZ010000335.1 GCA_902803125.1 uncultured Ruminococcus sp. | reverse complement strand
GTTCGCTTCCCAGGGGATCAGGGCAAACTCATTCTTTTCATTTTTTAGACCCTGCCAATCACCTTTCGAATAACCGGTACCCGATGTAAAGGTAACTTCTGTGAACTGCTCGTGTCTGCCATCACTGTCCAGCGGAGCACCGTTAACATCATTATTGAAAATAACCTTGGTGGCACCGGCCGGTGGCTTCACCATGTAAACATTTTGTCCGGAGCCGTTCACGATGTAGAAGGACATCTCTTCGCCCGGCCAATCAGCGCCCTTTTGAGTGTCGCTGTTGTCGTAGAAGTAGGCACGGGCATAATTGCCCCAAGTGATATTACCCCATTCAGAGTCGGTGAAGTAGATGACTTCCGTGTTGCGGTTGAGCATATCCATGATTTCCAGTTCATCGCTCAAGGCCACGGTTCCGCCTGTGGTCGGTTCATCATCGGTGCCGGTCGGTTTTGCGGCCTCACCGTACTTCGGATAAATGTCCTTGACATCAATCGGCGTACAGGTAACGGTCTTCTTGTCGGCATCTTCCTTCTTATAGAAAGCAACATATTCGCCGGCTGTTAACTTACCGAGCTGATAGGTATACTGTGTGGTGGTGCCGGCTGTCGGGTCAGTGGTCAGACCCACCACGGTAAAGTTCTGATCCTTGTTCTCGTTGGTAAGCACATATCTGAAGATATCATAGTACATATAACCAACCGGAACAGTAGTGGTGCCAATCTTGCCCTTTCGGACATCGTCACCCTTGAAGATACCATAGACGGTTACCATTTTGCCAACCACCGGTGTACCGTCTGCTTTGATGGTAATAACAAGGTTATTGTCGGTGATATCAGACAGTACGATTTCATCCGTTGACTTGGAATCAACAACTTCGTTGGTGCCGGTTTGTTCATTCTTTACAAAGCGATTTACCGTCAGAACAATGCGGTCATAGGTCGTCTTGTCCATATCATAGTAACGGAAAACCTTATCGGTCGCCGCTTCGCTGTATTTGCCGGTCTTGCCGTCAAACGGCTGACCCCATTCTGTGAAGGACATGGAGGGCAGGAATCCGGCAGATACAGACTCCGGTTTATACTGGTCAATATAGAAATCGCAGTTGCCCTGTGCCTTATTTTCCACCCATACACGGATCTTGCCTTCGCTGTTCAGCTTATCGTTGGTGCCGTCATTGGCATAGTTGAGCGGCTTAATGACCGTATAGTTATCATAGGCTGTCTGCAAATTCTTGGCCAGCTGATTGACCGCTGTCTGTGTGGTGGTCTTGCCCGACAGCTGTCCTTCGGTGGCGGCATTCAGTGCATCCACCAGAGCTTGATGAGATTCTGCGGTACAGTTGACCAGTACCGGATCATCGCCGCTCGGCAGCAGGGTCTGTGCCTTAATAATCAGTTCATTGACTTCGTCCCATTTCAGCACCGCATTCTTCGGATGCTGTACCAGTTCCGAATAAGCAACATCCAGATTATGATATGCAAGATCAATGAGTCCCTGCGAAACTTCCTTCATGTTCACCGTGTTCTTGGCGGTGTCATACATCTCGTCAAACTTATCTGCATACTCTTTTTCATGTACAGTGCTGTGATAGAACTCTTTCAGCGAATCAATTTTCGTGAGCAGTGTACCTCTATCCAATTCATTGGATGTCAGTCTTGTATACGCCGCATTCAGGTTGGTGATCAATTCGTTCGCTCTGGCTGCGGTGAGGGTATCCACACTCGCCATAGCGGCTTTGGCCGCTTCGTAAGAAGTCGGGTCTTCGGGATCGTCCGGATCTGCCAATTCACCCATAAACTTCCTGTAAGCATTGATATCATATGTGCCGTTGGCCGCCTGATCCTGAATGGCCGCATCACAATCGCTGATCAGTGAATTCAGCGAAGCCAGATCGGTGGCACTGGCTTTTTTGGATTTCAGCTTCTTAACCGCATTGGTAATTCTGTTCTTGGCTTTATTATACTCTACGTCTGCCTGTGCTACTTTTTGTGCATCGGCAGGACCTGCCTGATTTTTGATGAAGTTTGCATCATTCAGCAGTTCATAAGCACCCTTCAGGATATTACCGGAGGCATCCGTCAAATCTTCTGCCGGATGAACAGTACCTTTTTCATCTGTCCATTCAGCACAATGGCCATGCAGGGCCTTGGTTACTTCTTTGAAGGTGGCCGCTGTATAGGCGGACTCTGTCAGGGTTTCCGCATTCATTACTTCTGTCAGCAGAGCCGCACGGCCGGCCGAGTTGTTCAGGTTGATGTCGGAGAAACCAATCTGCGGGTTGGCGCCGTTCTTGTAGTCATAGACTTTTGCATGAACCGTGACATAAGAATCCGGATCAATCCCCAAGTCATACAG
>CADCOZ010000334.1 GCA_902803125.1 uncultured Ruminococcus sp. | reverse complement strand
TGGAGACCTCTGCCGCAGGCAGAAGCGACCGGACCGAGCCGACAGGCGAGACTCCCCCAAACCCCCTTCCAAAAATCGCTGACTTGACCTAAATCAACATTATTCTTTCTGCCGATTCCCGACAAAATCGCCTTTGTCAAATGCAGTTCCTAACCCCTGCTTTCCTATTATTATAGAAGCCGTTTAAGGTATTGTCCGGTATAGGAGTGCGAACAGGCCGCAATTTCTTCCGGCGTTCCGGTGGCAATCACCGTACCGCCGCCATCACCGCCTTCAGGGCCAAGGTCAATAATGTAGTCGGCGGTCTTAATCAGGTCAAGGTTATGCTCAATAACAACCACCGTGTTGCCGTTGTCGGCGAATTTTTGCAGGACTTCAATCAATCGGTGTACATCGGCAATATGCAATCCTGTGGTCGGTTCATCAAGAATATAGATGGTTTTGCCGGTCGAACGGCGGGACAACTCCGTGGCTAATTTGATTCGCTGGGCTTCACCACCGGACAGCGTTGTGGACGGCTGACCGATTTTAATGTAGCCCAATCCTACATCATACAGCGTGCGGAGCTTGTTATAGATCTTGCTGTGGTTGGCAAAGAAGGAACAGCCTTCCTCAACGGTCATTTCCAGCACGTCATAAATCGACTTGCCACGATAACGCACCTCCAGCGTTTCACGGTTATACCGCTTTCCGCCGCACACGTCACAGGGAACATAAACATCCGGCAGAAAATGCATTTCTATTTTGAGGATACCATCGCCCTGACACGCTTCACAGCGGCCGCCTTTGACATTGAACGAGAACCGTCCGGAGGTAAACCCGTGTTTTTTGGCTTCGTTCGTCTGGGCAAACAACTCACGGATATCGGTAAACACACCGGTATAAGTGGCCGGATTGGAACGGGGCGTTCTGCCTATGGGGGATTGGTTAATGTCAATCACCTTGTCGAGGTATTCAATACCTGTGATTTTATCGCACTGCACCGGCAGAGGTCTGGCACCGTTCAGGTCAGAGGACAGCTGTTTGTAAAGGATTTCGTTGATAAGCGAGGATTTTCCCGAACCCGATACGCCTGTAATACAGATGAATTTGCCCAAAGGCAAAGAAACCGTAATGTTCTTCAGGTTATTCTGACGGGCACCGTATATGGTCAGGCATTGTCCGCTGCCTTCCCGTCTGTGAGTCGGAACCGGAATCGACAGCTGACGGCTCAGATACAAGCCTGTCAGAGAACGGTCACAAGCCTTGATAGTGTCAATATCACCGGCACAAACCAGTTCACCGCCGTGAATGCCTGCCCCCGGTCCGATGTCTATGATATAATCTGCCGCCTTCATGGTGTCCTCGTCATGCTCGACAACAATGACCGTGTTGCCTAAATCACGCAGGTTTTTCAGCGTGGCAATCAGCTTGTCGTTGTCCCGCTGATGCAGACCAATACTCGGTTCGTCCAATATGTACAAAACGCCGGACAGGGCCGAACCGATTTGTGTGGCCAAACGGATACGCTGACTTTCACCGCCCGATAAGGTACCCGCCGAACGGGAAAGCGTCAGATAAGAGAGTCCCACGCTCTGCAAAAAGGTCAGGCGGCTGTCAATTTCTTTGGTAATGGCTCCGGCAATCAGCTTTTCACGCTCCGTTAACTGGGCAGACTTGGTGAATTGGAGAGCCTGTTCCACCGACATATCACAAAATTCGCTGATATTCAGACCGCCCACGGTCACCGCCAAACTTTCCGGTGACAATCGCCTGCCCTTACAGGCATCGCAGGGAACCGATGACATATAGCTTTCAATCTCTGCTTTGATCCAACTGCTCTGTGTTTCACGGAAACGCCGTTCCAGATTGTTCACAATGCCTTCAAATTCCGTCTGATAGGTACCGGAACCGTATTCATTCCGGCGGTGAACGGTGATTTTCTCGCCTTTGGTGCCGTACAGCAGAATATCCAGCACCTCCTGCGGCAAATCCTTGACAGGGGTATCGAGCGAAAAACGGTACTGCTTGGCCAAGGCTTCAAAATACATAGCGGCAATTGTACTGCCTTCCATCGCCCAGCCGCTGCCCTTAATGGCTCCCTGCCGCACCGATTTGGTCGCATCGGGAATAATGCGGTTCACGTCAATTTTCATAAACACGCCCAAACCCGTACATTTGGGACAGGCCCCGAACGGATTGTTGAACGAAAACATACGGGGACTCAGTTCGTCTATGCTGACCCCGTGTTCCGGACAGGCATAGTTTTGTGAAAAGAGAATCTCTTCGCCGTCCGGCACCGCCGCCACCACTAAACCGCCCGACAGCTTCGCCGCCACTTCGACAGAATCTGCCAAACGGGAACGGATATCCGGTTTAATCACCAAACGGTCTACCACAATTTCAATGGTATGCTTTTTATTTTTTTCGAGCTTGATGTTCTCGGAAAGGTCATAAATCAGCCCGTCCACCCGCACACGGACAAAGCCCGCCTTGGCCGCCGCTTCAAATTCCTTCTGATGTTCGCCCTTTTTGGCACGAACCACCGGCGCCATCACCTGAATCTTGGTGCCTTCCGGCATAGAAAGCACCTGATCCACAATCTGGTCAACGGTTTGCTGACGGATTTCACGGCCGCACACCGGACAATGCGGCACACCGATGCGGGCATACATCAAACGCAGATAGTCGTAGATTTCCGTCACGGTACCCACGGTAGAACGGGGATTCTTGGAGGTGGTCTTTTGGTCGATGGAAATCGCCGGCGACAGGCCGTCAATGCTGTCCACATCGGGTTTGTCCATCTGTCCGAGAAACATTCGGGCATAGGAGGACAGCGATTCCACATACCGTCTTTGTCCTTCGGCATACAGCGTGTCAAAGGCCAGTGAGGATTTTCCCGAACCCGAAAGTCCCGTTACAACCACCAATTCATCACGGGGAATATCCACATCAATATTCTTGAGGTTATGCTCTCTGGCCCCCCGTACCTTTATTTTTTTGAATGCCATACTCTCACCTGTACCTTGATCAAATTATGTTGGAGGGCTTTGCCTTCCAACCCGCCACGGAATGTTGGAGGGCTTTGCCCTCCAAACCTCCCAGCAGGGGCTTTACCCCTGCACTCCCTAAAGGGACTAACTTCGTGTCGCCCACAAGCCTTTGAAAAGCTTGCGAAAAACTTTTGTGTTGATCTTTCATAGACCTTTTCTCTACGGCCAAAAATTTGGTTCATGCTGAATCAATCGGTTTTTTCGTTTTTCTTAGAGCCAAGAGCGGCTTGTCATGCGGGGTTTGCTCATATATCCAAACAGCATGGTTGAATCCATCAGCGGTTTCTTAGTCCTTAGCGTTCACAATTCTGTAGTATTAGAATAAGGAGTGCCTTGGCACTCCTTATCACTGTCAGTTATCCTCGGAATCGCTGCCTTCGGCGGCTGTTTCTTTGGTTGTTTTGATTTCTTCTTCGTCATCGTCCGCATACGGATCGGTTTCCTCTTCTTCGGGAATCGGCTTGCCTTCCATCGCTAACGCAAACTGTTCGCCGGACATCTTTTCATGCTCAAACAGGAACTTGGCAATCGTATGCAGCTGACCGATATGCTCCCGCAGGATTTTCTCGGTCTTTTGGTAACCGTCCGTGATATACTCCTTGACTTCGGCATCAATCTTGGCGGCGGTTTCTTCGGAATAGGTCTTATTGTGACCAAATTCTTTGCCCAAGAAAATTTCTCCGTCGGAGGAACCATAGGTAATCGGGCCGAGCTTGTCGCTCATACCGTACTTGGTAATCATCGAGAACACCAGATTAGTGGCTCGCTCAATATCGTTAGACGCACCGGTAGAAATATCGTCCAGAATAATCGCTTCGGCCACACGGCCACCCAACAGCACCACAATTTCCTCCAACATTTCCTTGCGGGAACGATAGGACTTATCCTCAGCGGGCAGGGACATGGTAAAGCCGCCGGCCATGCCGCGGGGAATGATGGAAATCTGATGCACGGGATCCTGTGTCGGACAATAATAGGTAGCAACGGCATGACCGGCTTCGTGATAAGCGGTCAGCTTCTTTTCCTTCTCCGACATCACTCTGGATTTCTTTTCCGTGCCGACTACTACCTTAATGGTGGCTTCTTCGACTTCCTGCATGGTAATGGCCTTCTGGTTCTTACGAGCCGCTAACAGGGCCGCTTCGTTCAGCAGGTTCTCCAGATCCGCACCCGTAAAGCCGGCTGTCGATTTGGCAATCGTTCTCAGATTCACATCGGGAGCCAGCGGCTTACCCTTGGCGTGAACCTTCAGAATCTCTTCACGGCCTTTGATATCGGGACGGCCTACAATGACTTGTCTGTCAAAACGTCCCGGACGCATCAGGGCAGGG
>CADCOZ010000333.1 GCA_902803125.1 uncultured Ruminococcus sp. | reverse complement strand
GTGGGAGAGGTACCGAAATATATGCTTCCTTCACCGGCGGATGTTGCCGCCGCTTTTGAAAAGGATTGGCCGCTCATGCTCCACCATGCACGGGTCACGCTGACCGAAACCTTTATCGGACTGTTTTTCGGTATCCTGACAGGCTTTTTGATGGCGGTCATCATGGACAGGTTTTCGTTTCTCCGCAAGATGATCTATCCGCTGATTGTGATCAGTCAAACGATTCCCACCATCGCTATAGCCCCGCTGTTAGTCATCTGGCTGGGTTATGAGATGCTCCCGAAAATCATTCTGATTATTCTGGTGGTTTTCTTCCCTATCGCCATCAGCCTGTTGGAAGGTTTTTCGTCCGTAGATGCCGACACCATCCGGTTAATGCAGTCGATGGGTGCCAAAAAGCGGCAAATCTTCCGCTATGTCAAGCTGCCCAACGCTTTGGGTCATTTCTTTGCCAGCCTGAAAATATCCGTATCCTATGCGGTTGTCAGTGCCGTAGTATCCGAGTGGATCGGCGGCACCGAAGGCTTGGGCTGTTATATGACCCGTGTCCGCAAATCGTTTTCCTCCGATAAAATGTTTGCGGTCATTATTCTTATTTCTATCCTCAGCCTGCTGCTCATCTGGCTGACCACGATTTTACAGCGTGTCTGTATGCCGTGGGAAAAAATCAATCGAAACAGGAGTCAATCAACATGAAACAATCAAAAAGAATCACTTCTCTTTTGCTGGCAGGGATTCTGATGCTCGGTGCCGCCGGCTGTGCCGCTCAGAAAGCCAACGAATCCTCGTCTGAAAGCTCGGCTAACAGTGCCGGCAACACCGCCGAAAAAACAAAAGTCACGTTTGTACTGGACTGGACACCCAACACCAACCACACCGGCTTGTATGTGGCACAGGAAAAAGGCTATTTTGATGAAGCCGGTCTGACCGTGGAAATTGTCCAGCCGCCGGAAGACGGTGCCGAAATGCTGGTCGGTGCCAACAAAGCCCAGTTCGGGGTATCTTTCCAAGATTCCATGCTGCCCGCCGTGGCAGGTGACAACAAAATGCCGATAGAAGCCGTGGCGGCTGTGGTACAGCATAACACCTCCGGCATTGTGTCCCTCAAAGGCAAAGGCATCGACAAGCCCAAAGGCTTGGAAGGCAAAAAATACGCCACTTGGGATCTGCCCATCGAAAAAGCTACCCTCAAACAGGTTGTTGAAGCGGACGGCGGCGACTTCAGCAAGGTACAGCTGATTCCCTCCACCGTTACCGATGAAGTTTCCGCTCTGAAAACCGGCACCGTGGATGCTATCTGGATTTTCTACGGCTGGGCAGGGGTAGCCGCTGAGGTAGCCGGCGTAGAAACCGATTTCTTTGCCTTCAAGGACATTGACCCCGTCTTTGACTACTACACCCCTGTTATCATCGGCAATACTGACTGGATGAAGGAAAACCCCGACACCACCAAAGCCTTTTTGTCTGCCATGAAAAAAGGCTATGAGTTTGCCGTGGAACAGCCGGAGGAATCCGCCGATATCCTGCTGAAATACGCTCCGGAACTGGATGCCGCACTGGTCAAGGCCAGTCAGAAGTATCTTTCCAAGGAATACAAAGCCGAAGTAACACAATGGGGCTACATAGACCCCGCCCGTTGGAACGCCTTCTATCAGTGGATTGCCGACAATCACCTGTTTGATGCGGATCTGCCCGCCAACACAGGCTTTTCCAACGAATACCTGCCCGACTGATGGCGGCGTTAACAGTAACGGGTGTGACCTTCTCATATGATGGGGTCACACCCGTTCTCAAAGATATTAACCTCACCCTGCATGACGGTGAACTGGTCAGCCTGCTTGGGGTCAGCGGCGGCGGCAAAACCACCCTGTTCAACGTCATCGCAGGATTGAACCGCCCGCAGGAAGGCACCGTTCTGCTCAACGGTGAGGACATCACAGGGCAGTCTGGCCGAGTCAGCTATATGCTGCAAAAGGATATGCTCCTGCCCTATCGTACCGTTGAAGACAACGTCATACTGCCGCTGTTGATCAAGGGTATGAAGAAAAAGGAAGCCCGCCTTCGTGCCAACGAGCTGTTCCCGTCATTCGGTATTGACGGCACACAGAAAAAGTATCCGGCAGAGTTATCCGGCGGTATGCGTCAGCGGGCGGCTCTGCTGAGAACCTATTTATTTTCGGCAGAAGTGACTTTGCTGGACGAACCCTTCAGTGCGTTGGATACCTTCACCAAAAGCGAAATGCACCGCTGGTACTTAGACATTATGAACCGTATTCACCTTTCCACGCTTTTCATCACCCACGACATTGACGAAGCCATACTGCTGTCCGACCGCATCTATCTGTTAAGCGGCCGTCCCGGCACCCTTTCCCACGAAATCGTCATTACCGAACCAAAACCCCGCCCCACCGACTTCCCCCTTACCGAAGCCTTCCTCCGCTACAAGCGTCAAATCCTTTCCCGGCTCTGAATGTTGGAGGGCTTTGCCCTCCAAACCTCCCACCAGGGAC
>CADCOZ010000332.1 GCA_902803125.1 uncultured Ruminococcus sp. | reverse complement strand
CAGCCACTTGGGGAACCCCAGCCACTTGGGGAACCCCAGCCACTTGGGGAACCCCCGTTTCAAGCGAAAAAAGGGGGTTCCCCAAACCCCTCCCCGAAATTCGCTGACTTGACCTCCATCAAACATTATTATTTATTCATTATTCACTATTCTTTATTCTTTAATTCTCCCTCCCCGAAATTCGCTGATTTTTGGCTCCTCACACATTATTCATTATTCATTATTCACTATTCTTTATTCTTTAATTCTCCCCCACAGACCCGTTTCATGAGCCTGTGGGGGGTGTTTTGTCGTCTATATATCACAGCCTCCCTCGTTGAGGGAGGTGGCTCGAAGATCCGGAGGGACTTTGTTTTCGCCCAACGTCAGCTGTTCAGACCATTCACCGTCCATTTTTGCCGGTGAAAAAAATGCAGAAACTGACATAATAAGAATGGTAACCACCATGATTAGTATCGTAATGACAGCCATCATATTGTCAAGCATAAAATACCTCTCCTTTACCGCCATGCATCGCATTGGTCGTTATTCCAGCCGAACCGCTGTGCCTGTATCGGGGTCAATGATGAAAGAGAAGGAAGTAAAGACCCCGCCGTTTAACGGCACCTTATCCACAAAAACCGCATAAACCCGCTGACCGTTTATCACCTTGTTTTCTACCGTGATGACAACCTGTTCATCGGTAAACGGTGCCGTTTGAGATTGTCCGCTCCGGATTTCACGCAGGGCTATCTGAACCGCTTCTGCTTTGGTCACTTGGCCAATGGTGGTTCCGTTCCCCGACTGTATCATCATGCGTAAACAGCCCGCTTGGTCATAGGTCATCAGTATACGCCGCTGTGTCAGATCCGCTTCTTTCCGAATCACTTCAACAGTCCACACCGGATAAGCGTCCGGCTCCCCCGTCACTATCATTTGGCTGTCGGCCAACGGCCAATCGGGATAGTATTCCCGCATCAGGGCTTTGGACTGTGCCGTTATCTCTGCTTCCGAAGCCGCCGTTCCTCCGTCTGTACTTGGCACGGTGTTCATCATTTCCAGCAAACGTCCTTTTTCGTCAAAATTGTAAACAAACTGACCATCTTCATACACCCTGCTGTTTTTGGTGTAGGTCGTTAAGGTTTCCTCCAGTTCTTCCGCTGTTTTCTCTGAAAGAACAACGGCTCCGTTCAGCTGTCGGAGTTGGATACGCTCCAAATCGGTGGCATCGCTGACAGAAACAGCTTGACTGCTGTCAGTGCTGTTGGCGGTTCTGACATCTTCACGGCTGACCGGCTCCATAGAACGATTCTGCACCGGCACTTGACCGGTCGGACGGGTCAGGAACATTACCATCGGCACAGAAACCGCCATCAAAAGGATAGACGCAAAGAGGAACTTCATCCAAAAGAATTTATGCGGCTGGGCCGAAGGCGTTTCCGCTGATGCTATTCTGTTTTTCTCCCGCATCGCCTGCCGCACCTCATCGGATATCGGCGGGAGTTCCAATTTGGATATGTCGCTATACAGCTTTTCCCAAACTTCTTTATCCTTCACAGCAATCCTTCCTTTCCGCATAGTATTTTTTGAGTTTCCTGATGGCATAGTCATATTTACTTCGTATCTTATCGTAAGGCATTCCCATGATTTCCGCCACCTTTGGCAGTTTCATCTGTCCGAACACGGACAACAGCACACATTGTTGCTCTACTTCGTCCAGACATTGTAAGGCCTCGATCTGATCAATCGTATTTTCTGTGGCCTCCGGAATACTGTCTTCACATAATGATTCTTTATACTCATCGAGCGGTTCTGTCGGCATAGGCTGATCCTCCCTCCGTTTTTTCTGTGCAATATTCTGTATTACCCGAAACAGCCACGCTTTGGCATTGATAATGGGCTGATCCGGTTTATGGGTCACAATCGCCATCAGGACATCTTGCAATACTTCTTCGGCACATTCCTTTGTTTTGACAAACGACAGAATCAAAACCAGCAGAAACCGGCCATAGGTTTCATAAAACTGTTCCAGCACCTTTTCATGGCCTGATGATATTTCCCGAATATACCATGCTAATTCTTTTTCCTCTATCTTCAGCACACCCAAAGATCATTCCTCCTTTATCATAAATATCTTCCTTATATATAGTGTCGTAAAAAGGGGCAAATTCCAGAATTTTCTTCCAAAAAACTTCTCAAAACATAAAATTTTGTCGGATTGCATAAAATCCGACAGGATTATCGTTGCTTTTCTTTCGTTTCATACAATTGCTTCCTGCTCCTGCACAGCAAAAACCGCTTCGGCAGAGGTTCCCCGTAAACGGAGAACCTCACCAAAGCGGCTAAGAGCCTTCCTATTAGATAGTGATAAAAACGATAGGTTGTTTCAATCCACGCACGGCAGTTAAGTGGAGTTACGATTTTTTACATCCATTTTATAGATGATCCATCTTTTGTTCTTAGGCGTG
>CADCOZ010000331.1 GCA_902803125.1 uncultured Ruminococcus sp. | reverse complement strand
GGAGAGAATGCGTTTTATGTCTGCAAAAAGCTTCAGTACATAATTGTTCCTGCCGGATTATCTGCAATTAACAAACTTGACTCAGGAAAACTGCTGCTTATAGAAAAAAACGAAACCGAAACACGCTTTTATGCACTTTCTCTTAAGATACTATCTCGTAATTTTTGGGGAAAGACAATAATAAATAATTATAATGATTTTATTGATAAAAAATTATGGAGTCAGTATGACCTTGAGCTTATCAATAACGGCCCCAAGTATAAATACACCTTGCTGGCTCGCCTTTTCGGAGGACTGGACAGACTGCTGAACCCCGTTGACCTGACGGACGAAAACAGGCAATTATATGGAGAACTGCTGAAAAAGAATGTCAAGAAGATGATAGCGTTTGCGGAGGAAATCAAATGTTCCTTTGCAGTGAAGGCTCTTATCGAATTGGGCATTGTAGACGACAGTAACAGTAAGGCCATCAGAAAGCTAATAACGGCATCGGCTGTTCCTGAAATAGCCGCACTGGCGGAAATGCTCGGCAGTGAACCGCCGAAAACGACAAAGAAAAAAGCCGCACCCAAAAAGGCAGAACCGGAACCCCCTGCCGACCCGCTTACCGCCGAATACAGGGAGAAATTAGCGGCTATCAAAGGTAATGATCTGATAAAGAAAATGAAGCTCGTGGGTTCGAGATTCCCAAAGGTCAAGCTGAAAAACGGCACAGATGCACCGGAGGAACTGTTCCGCTTTATCATTGTGTCTTATGGTGTACAGAACACCATTCATATTGATGAGGAAGCCGACAAAGCCGCCGGACTGCTGTCCTATGAATCCCTTTGCGAGGCGATTTCTGCCATTACCAATGGTCTTGACCTTTCTTTGTATCCGTCATTACTGCCCGTTGTGTGTCGCTTCGGTAACACCGACCAGATTAAGGCGGTAATATATTATTACGATATACTCAGTATACTCAGTGGTGCAAAAGGAAAATCGGTTCAATATAAAATAGAGTCAACAATGGCTTTGAGCGATACCCGTGTGGCGGTGCTCTGGCTTGAAAAAAACAGCAATCTTTATCGCTATGCAAGACTGCGTGGCATTACCGTCCTGCAGGTCTATGACAAATATCTGTTTGACTTCGGCTTTGATGAACAGGGTAAGCGGGTGTTTGACCTTGGTGTCACAACGATTGAAGTGACCATTTCGCCGGAGCTGACACTGAAGCTGTTCAACACCGCCGCCGGCAAGACGGTTCGGTCTATTCCGAAAAAAGGTGTTGCCCCCGATGTACAGAAACAGGCCGCCGATGCATTGGCAGACATGAGAGCAACACTGAAAAAGTCCGCAACGATTAAAAAGAATCAGCTCTACATAGCTTATCTTGAAGCAGAGAAGTTTTCTGCCGCCGAATGGACAGAAAAATACACCAAAAACCCGTTCCTTTATGCCGTAGCACATCTGTTGGTATGGTCGCAGAACGGAAAGACCTTCACCCTTTCGGCAGATAAAAAACCGATAGATGCAGAGGGTAACGATTATACCATCACAAAGTCCCCCATTATTCTGGCTCATCCGATGGAAATGGATAAAGCGGACACAGCCGCATGGCAGAAGTATTTCACAGACCATCAGCTGAAACAGCCCTTTATGCAAATCTGGGAGCCGGTAACGGATAAATCCCTGTTCAAAGAAACCCGTTATAAGGACTGTCTGATACGGGATTACTATCTGAAAAGACATGAAAATATGGGTATTTCTATTGAATGGTATGAAGGCGCCTACACCGAGAGCCACTATCTTTCCATCAAGGGCTTTGATGTTGATTATGACAGAGTAATGGTCAAGGAAGAAGACGGTGAAGAAACAGACCGTGTGGAGATTACCTTCATCAAGCCCCAAAAGTGGAACCGCCGTGTCAATATGGTGCTGGCCTTCCTGGACAAGATAACGGTTTACGGACGCATCAAGAAGGACGACATCACCGTCATGACGCACATGGACAGATTCACCCTGCCGACCATCATCGAATTTATCACGATGGCACAGGAAGCCGGTGCTGTAAATGTCACGGCCGCCCTGCTGGCGTACCGCAATAATACCTATCCCGACTACAATATCATGGACGAATTTGTGCTGGACTTCTGATACCGAAAACACACCCTGCCTGCCAAAGTGCATACCTCTGTCCCACAAGCCTTTTGAAAAGGTTTGCGGGATTTTTTTGTTCTCATCAAACAGGTTCTGCATGATTTTGAAAGCTGTGTACAATTTTTGGCACTGAAAATGTACCATTTCCTTTGGGAAAACCTTGCAATAATGTG
>CADCOZ010000330.1 GCA_902803125.1 uncultured Ruminococcus sp. | reverse complement strand
TTTGTTCTTAGGCGTGGATGACCCTCTTGTCAGAAGGGGATACCGCTGCACTCCGCCCCTACTGCCGCTTTTAGTATATCATCGTAATGTTTTGTTTGTCAATGACAAACACATAGGGAGCCATTCATCCCACCGCCTATAGAGGCGGGGGAATCCTTGCTCGTTAAGTTGAAAGCCGTAGTTACTCCACCACAGGACCGACCTGTCCGTGCTTCTCGCAGGAAAGAATCTGCACGGGACGGTTATCGCTGTCCACCATGACCACTTTGGGGACGTGTTGGCTCCACTCTTCCGGGGTCATGTCGGCATACGCCATAATGATAACCATGTCGCCAACCTGTCCGGCTCGTGCCGCCGCACCGTTCAGGCATATCATGCCGCTGTCCGGTTCGCCGGCAATCACATAGGTTTCTATGCGGGAGCCGCTGTTGATGTTCACAACATGAACCCGCTCGTATTCATACAGTCCGGCCGCCTTCATGAGTGTGCTGTCAATCGTGATACTGCCAACATAATTCAATGCGGCCTGCGTGATGACTGCACGGTGTATCTTGCTTTTTAATACAGAAATCGTCATATGGTCAATTCCCTTCGGGTAAAATATCTTGGGTAAAGAAATTGTCGATCAGGCGGGTTTTGCCGATATAAACAGCCATCGCACAAAGGGCAGGACGATCCAGCACCGTGATCTGCTGCATGGTGGCAACATCTACCATTTTAACATAGTCAATCTTGGCCAGCGGTTCTGCTTCGATATGCTCCTTCATGGCACCGATAACAGCGGCGGCCTCCACGGTTCCGGCTCGAACCATATCTGACCCGATTTTGACAGCCTGCGACAGCACCAATGCCGCTGTCCGTTCGGCCGGGGACAAATAGGTGTTGCGGGAACTTTTGGCCAGACCGTCCGCTTCTCTGATAATGGGACAGCCAACAATTTGTACCGGTATATTCAGGTCGTCCACCATGTGACGGATAATTGCTAATTGCTGGGCATCCTTCTTGCCGAAATAGGCGTTGTCGGGCTGTACAATATTGAACAGCTTGGTCACTACCGTGCAAACACCCCGAAAATGTACCGGCCGGCTCAGTCCGCACAGCTCTTCGGTCAGTACAGACATATCCACATAGGACGAAAATCCTTCATGATACATTTCATCGGGTTCGGGGTTAAACAGCAGGTCACCGCCGTGTGCTTCCACCAACGCCGCATCATGCGCCAAGTCACGGGGATAGGTCTGCAAATCCTCTGTGGGGCCAAACTGCATGGGGTTGACAAAATCAGATACCACGGTTCTGTCGTTTTCGCTGACGGAACGGTCTATCAAACTGGCGTGACCCTCGTGCAGATATCCCATCGTTGGCACAAATCCCACCCGAAGCCCCTGCCGCCGCCACTGGGCAACCTGTTCACGGACTTCTTTCACCGTTTTGACGATTTTCATAACAACCCCTCCATCTTCAGCATATCAATAACGCCATCGGGGAAGCGATAGGTCTGCTCCTCTGCGGGGAAGGTACCTTCCTGCGTTTCCTGTATATAGGCTTCAATGCCCTGTTTCATGGCTGTTTTCAGGTCGGCAAACTGCTTGACGAATTTCGGCACATGACCATCGTTCAGCCCCATCATATCCTGATATACCAGCACCTGACCATCACAGCCGTTGCCCGCTCCAATGCCGATAGTCGGAATGGTCAGTCCCTGCGTAATAACATTCGCTAACTGTGCGGGAATGCCCTCCAGCACGACTGCACAGGCACCCGCTTCCTGCACCTTCATGGCATCGAGCAGAATGCGTTTGGCTTCGGCCAAGGTCTTGCCCTGCACTTTATAGCCACCAAAGGCATTGACCGACTGCGGGGTCAGACCCACGTGAGCCACCGTGGGAATGGCCGCATTCACAATGGCACGAATCTGTTCGCACACCTCTGCACCGCCTTCCAGCTTCACGGCCTGTGCACCGCCTTCCTTAATCAGCCGGCCGGCATTATAAACCGCGTCCTGCACACTGGTCTGATAGGACATAAACGGCATATCTGCCACAATCCAAGCGTCTTTGGCTCCTCTGGCTACAGCCGCCGTATGGCGAACCATATCCTCCATCGTGACCGGCAGGGTGTTTTCATAACCGAGCATGACCATGCCCAGAGAGTCCCCGACCAAAATGGAATCCACGCCGCATTCATCCATGATTTTAGCGGTGGTATAGTCATAGGCGGTCAGCATGGTGATTTTTTCTCCCGACTGCTTTTTGGCCAGCAGGGTGGCTATCGTTTTTTTCATCATCATCATTCCTTTCTTTTAGCTCAAAGCCCGAAGCTCAAAACTCAAAGCTATATCCTCATTATAACCTCACCTGCCGAAAAAATCAAGAGTTCGCTCAAAGTCCAAAGTCCAAAGCTCAAAGCTATAGTGAAAAGCAAAACTACACGACTTGTGTATATTCATGGGCAATAAGAACTCCCCCTGTCAGCAATGCTGACTTCCCACTCAAGGAGGGGGTTTTATTCACACCCTCACACCATTACCGTTCATGATGACCGCTTCGGCGGCTTTAATCCCGTCCACAGCGGCAGAGGTGATACCGCCGGCATAACCGGCTCCTTCGCCGCAGGGATACAGCCCTTTCAGACTGACCGACTGCATGGTATCATCCCGCAGGATTCTGACCGGTGAGGAACTGCGGCTTTCTACCGCTGTCAGCACGGCATCGGCCTGTGCAAACCCATGCAGACGGCGATCCATCAGTACCAGCCCTTCCCGAAGGGATTCGGTCATCCACTGCGGCAGACAGCTGTCTAAATCGGTCA
>CADCOZ010000329.1 GCA_902803125.1 uncultured Ruminococcus sp. | reverse complement strand
TCGGGGCGGGATTCTCGGTTATCTTTTGCGCATCCGGCAGGGAGGGAATCTCATCGGTATACAGCACCGGTCCGCTGTAGTGAGGCAGTTTGTCCATCAAACTGCGGTCGGCAATCAAATATTTGGCATCGGCATCCTGAATCATAAACTCCAATCGTTCGGACGGATAACTGGGGTCAAGCGGCTCATAGCCGGCTCCTGCTTTCAATATGCCGACAGCGGCTATCGGCATATACTCACAGCGGGGAATGATGACGGATACCGCCTGATTTTTACCAACACCCTTGCTTTGCAGGAAGGCAGCGATATTTTCGGTGATGCGGTCAACCTCACGGTAGGTATACACATGGTCAAGGTAAACGACTGCAATATTGTCCGGTGTTTTCTCAGCCTGACGGCGGAACAGCGTGACCATATCGGTGATTTCATAGGCATGGTCAAAGCGGTTTGCGGCTTCTAATTTTGCTTCGGTTTCCTCGTCCACAAGCCGGATACTGTCCGTGTTTTCTTTCTTGGAAAACTCGATCAGCGCCCGTTCGTAGGTATCCAGCAGATCCTCGATAAAGCCCTCGGTGTAGGTGTCGGCATCGTAGGAGATATGATAATTCAGCCGTTCGCCATCGGGGTAAATGATAAATTCGAGCGTGGCTTTTTCCTCTTCAAAGACCAGCGGGACATTCTCAGCCGCCGCACCGCAGAAATCAAATACACTTCCGTCCGTCATGGTTCCCTGATACACAAACAGCACATCGGCGGTAATGCCTAAATCGTGGCTGATTTCTGCAAAGGAGTAAACGTCATACTGTAAACTGTCCGCTAACTGCTGACCTACCGCACGGATATAGTCCGCTGTGGGAAGGCTCTCCATGGAACAAAGCACCGGATAGGTACGCACGAACATGGAAACGCTGTCCTTAAAGCGGGGGTCGTTACGGCCGTTATTGATGGTCGTGAACACGGCGTTGTCCTCTCGGCCGCAGTATTTGCCTAACAGCCAGCCGAACACGGCCGTGCAGAAGGCGTTTTCGCTGACCTTATGCTGTTCACAGTACGTTTTGATAACGGCGGCGATATGGTCTTGACCGGTTTTATTCAGAACACCGCTGTCCTTTGGTTGGTCATCGGAAAGGATATCGCCAATCGGCAGACAGTCGCTTTCCACGCCGTCCAACAGTTCGGTGTAATACTTCTTGGAAGCGTCATAGTGTGAACCGGCTCGGAGTTTTTGTTCGGTCAGAGCCGCTTCATAGCCGCTGTATGTTTCGGGCGTGAGTGTTTCGCCGTTATAGGCGGCGGTGATGTCACGCAGAAGAATCTTTTTCGATTCGCCGTCAAAAACAATGTGGTGAATGTCAAAGAACAGGTAGGAACCGCTGTCAGCCGTTATCAGGCTGAAACGATAGAGCTTGTCTTTCTCAAGGTCAAAGGGCTTGACAAGGCCGCTGACCGCTTCATCAATGGCACCGCAGGAACGTTCGCTGATTTCGCTTTCCGTAAACGCTTTGTCGGTTCGCTTCTGACGAATTTCGCCCTTTTGGTTGATGAAGATGTTGGTCATCAGGTAGGGGTGGGCATTGACGGCGGCGGTGATGGCCGCTTTCAGCTTCGGAAGGTCAATGGTATCGTCCAGCTTCAGCAGGGTCGGGATATTATAGATGGTGCTGTCGGGGTGAGAGGTCGTTTCAAAGAAAATGCCTTCCTGCGTTTGGGTGATGGCGTATTCCTCGAATATCTCAAAGGCTTCGGTTCCCTGATGCACCAATTCGCTGAGGAAGGTTTCGAGCTTTTGAACGGTATCGTGATCCCGCAGGTCACGAATCTGCACATTCACGCCGAAGGACTCACTCAATCGGATACAGAAGCCAACACTGTTCAGCGAGGTCAGACCCGCCGCAAACAGTTCGGTTTCGATGCCGAAATCATGGTTGCCCAGTACCTCTGCGGCGATGTCAAAAATACGCTGTTGGGTGGCATTCTGCGGCGGTGTCACCGTTTTTTCAGCCGCTGTCAGTTCCGGCAGACGCTTGGTATCGGCCTTGCCGTTGGCGGTCACAGGCATTTCCTCCATCTGGCAATAGGCTGTCGGCACCATGTAATGGGTCAGGTGCTTTTTCAGCTCGTTCTGCAGTTCATTGATATCAATGGCGGTGTCGGCGGTGAAATAGGCACAGAGGTTATCCTGTCCGCCAATCTTGCGAATCACAACAGCGGCTTTCTTGATGTGCGGCTGGGCAGCGATGAGTTCCTCAATCTCGGACAGCTCAATTCTCAGCCCTCTCAGCTTGACCTGACTGTCGAGCCGACCGAGGATAAAGACGTTGCCGTCCTTGTCGAACTTGGCATAGTCGCCGGTGCGGTACATTCTTTGACCGTGATAGGCAACAAACGATTCTGCGGTTTTTTCGGGCAGGTTACGGTAGCCCTTGGCCACACCGACACCGCCCACATACAGTTCACCAATCACACCGAAGGGAGCCAAATCGCCGTACTTATCCACGATATATTCGCTGTAGTTCAGAAGCGGCTTACCGATGGTGACATACGGGGCGTTCGTCAGGTCAGCGGCATTACAGGAAACGGTAATTTCCGTGGGACCGTAGGTATTGACAATCTTGATGCTGTCGGAACAGGCCTTGATGGCATCTCTGAGTGAAATCGGATAGCCCTCACCGCCGGACATGACCAGCTTACATTTTGCAAGCTCCGCTCTGAACGGCTCATATTCCATGTACTGCTGTAAACGGGAGGGGGTGGCGTTCATGCAGTCCACGCCATATTGCTGCATGAGTGCCGCCAATGCTCTGGGGTCGTTCATCTCGTCCTCAGAAGCGAACACAAGCGTCTTGCCGTTGCACAGTGCCGCTGTATGCTCCTTGAATGACATATCAAAGGAAACCGTGGTGACGGAAAGATAGGTGCTGACGTTCTCTTTCAGGTAGTGAATATGTGTGTTCGCCGGATGCGGCATCAGATAGTTGCAGATACCGATGTGCCGGAGCATAACGCCCTTGGGCTTGCCTGTTGAACCGGAGGTGTAAATCATATAGGCCAGTTCCTCGCCGGTCATTTCAACAGCGGGGTTGGAGGTATCGGAGCCTGTCAGAATTTCGTCCACATCAATGGCATGATAGGAAGCGTAATCTGCTAATTTATCCTTGGTGGTGATGATATAGGACGCACCGCTGTCCTCGATAATCGAGCGGATACGGTCGGCAGGATACTGCGGGTCGCAGGGAATGAACGCCGCACCGGCTTTGTTCACGCCGAACAGACAGCTAAAGAAACAGCTTTCTCTCGGCAGAAGCAGAACAATGCTGTCGCCGGTTTTGATGTTTCTGTCAATAAGGTTGTGGGCAACGATATTCGCACGCTCGTTCAGTGCCTGATAGGTAAACGTGCCGTCTTTGGCTATCAGAGCGGTTTTGTCTGCATTTTCTGCGGCACTCTGTTCAAAGAGCTTATGCAGGAGCGTCACAGGAATATCAGCTTTGGCGGTAACGGAGAATTTCTTGAGGGCTTTCTGCTGTAAAGCGGGCAGCACCAAGGCCTGCCGGACGGTGCCGATCTGATCGTCACAAAGTTTTTCGGTCGTGCTGAGGAACTGGTCAATGAAGTCGTTGATAACGGTTTCGTCAAACAGCTCGCTGGCATATTGCAGATAGCAGTCAATGCCCTGTTCCTTGACCTGCATAACAAGGTTGATGTCCTTGCCGGAGGGCTGGAGCCGGTAAGAGGTGTTGAGGGTCACGCCGTTATCGCTGAAGGAGGTCTGAAGCGGCACATAGTTGATGCCCACATCAGCCAACAGACTGCGGGAGGTATCCCGTCCCTGTGCAAAGGCCGCCACCAGACGGTCAAACGGACAGGTGCTTTCCTTGATGTACTCGGAAACGGCACTCTTGACTTCTCGGATATAATCATCGGTCTTCTTGGTGCGGACGGGTTTCAGCCGCAGAAGGGCAGTGTTGACAAACATACCGATGGTATGGCGGGTATTGGCGTTGCGGGTGTTGACCGGAACGCTGATCATGATATCTTCGGAGGCGGTATACTTGGCCGCCGTCATGGCATACGCCGACAGCAGGATTTCAAATATGGTAACGGATCTCTGTCTGGCTGCCTGCTTCACGTCCTTGAGCAGGTCGCCGCTGATGGCAAAGAAACGGTCGG
>CADCOZ010000328.1 GCA_902803125.1 uncultured Ruminococcus sp. | reverse complement strand
GGTCAAGGGAGATGTGTCCCTGATTGGTACATTCCAAACGGCCAAAATCACCGAAGCCCGCCATTTTATCCTGCGGGGAGAATTATTGAATGCATAATGCATAATGCGTGTTACTATTTAATGAAATCAAGTTAGCGAATTTCGTGAGGGGGCTGAATATCTTTTTTCGATAGAAAAGGGTTCCCCTAACGGGTTCCAGAGGCAGAGCCTCTGGTGGGAGGTTTGGAGGATAAAGCCCTCCAACAGAAAAGGAGTTGTTAATATGGAAAAGAAAACCGTTGAAGAGATGGATGTTATTGAACTGACAAGAGCGTTAGGTATGAAGATACAGCAGGAAGAAGTTTTTTTGCATTATCAGCTGGCCAAGCAGAACGCCGACAATGACAAGGAGCTTCAGAGAATCATCGAGGAGTTCAGCGACAAAAGAACGGCGCTCAGTGAAGAAGGAGAAAAGCCCGACGAGGAAAAAGATGCGGCGAAAATACAGCAGATCAGCCGTGAAATGCGCCGCTGTTACGGCGAAATCATGTCCAACGAAAGCATGATCCGCTATAACGATGCCAAAGATGCCTATGATGTGCTGATGAACCGTATCAGTGCTATTATCCAGAAGTCTTTTGAGGGAGAGGATCCCGCTACCGCCGATTATTCACCGGCTTGTTCGGGCAGCTGTGCGACCTGCGGCGGCTGCGGCTGATGTCTGATTCTTTTCATAAAGGAGGGAGCGGAATGACAGGACTTTCACCGCTGATGCAGCAGTATCTCAGCGTGAAGGAACAGAATAAAGATACGATTGTGCTGTTTCGTGTGGGAGATTTTTACGAAATGTTCTTTGAGGATGCCAAGACAGCTTCCAAGGAACTGGAACTGACATTGACGGGAAAGGACTGCGGTCTGCCTGAAAGAGCGCCCATGTGCGGGGTGCCGTTCCATTCGGCAGAAACCTATATTGCCCGACTGGTGGCGAAAGGCTATAAAGTGGGCATTTGTGAGCAGACAGAAGACCCGGCCAAAGCCAAGGGTTTGGTCAAACGGGAAATTATTCGCATTGTCACGCCGGGAACGGTCACCGAATCGCTGATGCTCAACGACAGCACCAACAATTTTATCTGTACGGTTTTTACCCGCAGTGACGTGACCGGTCTGGCGTTTTGCGATATTTCCACCGGTGAATTGTATGCGACCGCCTTGTCGGGGGATACGCAGGAAGCCGAAATTCAGAACGAACTGATCAAATTCAAGCCGGTGGAAATCCTGATCGGCGGCGATGCGGTCTGTTTTTCGTCACTGGCACCTTTTATCCGCAGCCGTCTGAATGCCTGCGTCACTATGCAGAACGATGAGGACTTTGCCTTTGCGGACTGCAAACAAGTTATTCTGGAGCAGTTCCATCAAAACGCCTTGGAGGACTTGTCGGATGACCTTGTGCCGCAGACGGTTTCGGCGGTAGGCGTTTTGCTGAAATACTTACAGCACACCCAAAAGACCGGTTTGGAACGCATTACCAAACTCGAATGCTATCGGGAAGAACAGTATCTCCATTTGGATTATCACACCCGCCGTCATTTGGAGCTGACAGCTCCGCTGAATCATCAGAATAAGCAGGCGTGTTTGCTGGCGGTGCTGGACAAAACCCGTACTTCGATGGGAAAGCGGCGGCTGACAAGCTATATTGAAAAACCGCTGGTGCATATGGCGGCGATTATCCGCCGGCAGAATGCTGTGACCGAATTGTATGACAACATTATGATGCGGGGAGAGGTGCGGGAAGCCCTGCGGGATTTCAGCGATTTACAGCGTTCCGTGACCCGCATTGTCAACGGTTCTGCCAACGCCAGAGAATTGCGGGCGGTTTGTACGGCTCTGAAAAAACTGCCTGCCATCAAAAGCAGTATTGCCAAAGCACAAAGCGACTTGCTGATGACCCTCTACAGTGAAACAGATATGCTCACGGACATCAGCGGGCTGATTGACAAAGCCATTGTGGAGGAGCCGCCGTTTTCCGTGCGGGAAGGCGGTATGTTCAAAGACGGTTACCATCAGGAATTGGACGAACTCCGCTATATCATGCAGAACGGTTCATCGGTTTTGACTGAGATTGAAAGCCGTGAGCGGGAACGTACCGGCATACCAAAGCTGAAAATCGGCTATAACCGTGTGTTCGGCTACTATTTGGAGGTATCCAACAGCTATAAAAGTCAGGTACCCGAAGATTATATCCGCAAGCAGACACTGGTAGGAGCCGAACGGTACATTACACAGGAACTCAAAGAATTAGAGCAGAAAATCTTAGGTGCCAAGGACAGAAGCAATTCGCTGGAATATGCGCTGTTGGAACAGCTGCGGACAACCGTTTCGGCGGCACTGGACAGAATCAGCCGCACAGCCAATGCGGTAGCGGAGCTGGATGTCATCGCCTCCTTGGCACAGGCGGCCTTTGATCATAACTATGTCTGTCCGACCATTACCGCAGACGGGCGTATCCGTTTGGAAGAAAGCCGTCATCCGGTGGTGGAAAGAATGCTGGAGATCAACAGATTTGTGGCCAATGATGCCCTGCTGGATCAGCAGGACAACAATGTCGCCATCATTACCGGCCCGAATATGGCGGGTAAGTCGACCTATATGCGGCAGGTAGCCTTGATTGTGCTGATGGCACAGATGGGTTCCTATGTTCCGGCGAAAAAAGCCGAAATCGGCATTGTGGACAGTATCTTTACCCGTATCGGTGCTTCCGATGACCTTTCCACCGGACAGTCTACTTTTATGGTGGAGATGAATGAAGTGGCGTATATTCTGAAAAACGCCACCAAGAACAGTCTGCTGATTTTAGATGAAATCGGGCGGGGTACCTCTACCTTTGACGGCATGAGTATTGCCCGTGCCGTGCTGGAATACGTGGCGGATAAGAAACAGCTTGGTGCCAAAACTTTATTTGCCACGCATTACCATGAACTGACCGTACTGGAACACAGCGTAAAAGGGGTTAAAAACTATAATATTGCGGCGGTCAAGCACGGCGATGAACTGACGTTTTTGCGGCGTATCATGGCAGGGCCTGCGGATGAAAGCTATGGCGTGGAAGTGGCCAAATTAGCAGGACTGCCCGAAAGCATTATCGAACGAGCCAAAACGATTCTGTCCGAATTGGAAGAAGCCAACCCGCCCAAAAAGCCCCGCCGCAAAGCCGCTAAACCGAAAGAATCCGAACAGGAACAAATGACGCTCATACGGGAGGAAAGTCCCATAGAAAAGCGTCTGCGATCCATTGACATCAATCGGTTAACACCAATGGATTCTATGAATATCCTGTTCGAGTTAATCAAAATGATGAAGTAAGGGGAGAGTGTGTATGGCTGTCATCAATGTATTGCCCAAACAAGTGGCCGAACTGATTGCCGCCGGCGAAGTGATTGAACGGCCTTCCTCGGTCATCAAGGAACTGGTCGAAAATGCGATTGATGCCGGAGCCTCTTCTGTGACGGTGGAAATCAAGAACGGCGGCATTACGTTTATGCGGGTGACCGATGACGGTATCGGCTTTGAACGGGACGATATCCGCAACGCCTTTTTGCGTCATGCCACCAGCAAAATCAGTGTGCAGGACGATTTGGACAGCATCGCCACGCTGGGATTCCGCGGAGAAGCCTTAGCATCTATTTGTGCGGTGTCGAAAGTCGAGCTGATGACCCGTCATCGGGATGCACCGGTGGGAACGCTGTACCGTTTGGAAGGCGGCGAAGAAACCCTCTTTACCGAAACGGGCTGTCCGCAGGGAACTACCTTTGTGGTGCGTGACCTGTTCTATAACGTGCCGGCTCGCATGAAGTTTTTGAAAAAAGATGCGACAGAATCCAATAATATTGCCTCGCTGATGGATCGAATGGCGTTGTCCCATCCGGAAATTGCCTTTACGTTTATCCGTGACGGCAAACAGGCACTGAAAACCGCCGGAAAAGGGGACTTGGCCGCCGCCATCTATCAGGTCTTTGGCAAGCCGTTTTATGATAGTCTGCTGCCGGTGGCGTATACCTATGAGGGCATCACGGTCAGCGGCTATGTCAGCAAACCGGTGAATGCCAATCGGGCCAGCCGCTCCATGCAGCTGTTTTTTGTCAATGGCCGCTACGTCCGCACCAAAACCGGCATAGCGGCTCTGGAACAAGCCTATAAAGGGTTTATCATGGTCGGGAAATATCCCGCTTGTGTGCTGAACCTGCAAATGGACTGTTCCACCCTTGATGTCAATGTGCATCCGGCCAAGCTGGAAATTCGCTTCACGAATGAAAAGCCGGTGTATGACAGCGTATACCACGGTGTCCGAAAAGCACTGTCCTCTTACGATACCCGTAACCGTGAGGACGTGCCTTTACAGGATACGCCGACCAATCCCAAAGTGATGGGACAAACGGCAGACAGGGGAGAACAGTTGGATTTTTCGGGGCATCCCTCTGTGTTGGAAGAGCCGCAGGTGTTCATTCCCACAGCGGCCGATTATACCACAGTGTCGGTCAGTGATGTGGCGGCTGCACGGCCATTGGACACAAGCCGATTCGCATCAGCCCGTCCCATCAATCTGGCCGATTACTTGCGTACAGCATCTGTTCCACCGGTCAAGGCACCGGAAAAGAACGATGACGATACGGAAAACATACCGTCTGTAATCCCTCTGCCTATCGTACCGCAAGCGGCATCAGCCGAAAGCATGGAACCCGCCGACCCACTCGCACCAACGGTACAGGATAGGCCGGAAGTGATGTTGTCGGAGAAGGAACCGGATGTTATGCAAGCGTTTCCGGCTTTAGCGGTTTTGACAGATCAGCCAACCGCCCCTATCACGGCCGCCGACAGACAGCCGTACCGCCTGCAATATATCGGGGAAGTCTTTCTGACCTATATCATTGTGCAGGTGGACAATGACCGGCTGATGCTGATTGACAAACACGCCGCCCATGAACGGCTGATTTATGAGAAGCTCAAACGCATCGCCCATAATACCGAACCGCAGCTTCTGTTGGAACCCATTCGCCTGACGCTTGATAAAAACGAATATACGGCGGTCATCGAGCATCTGGACTTATTGGCTTCTGCCGGTTTTGAAGTGGAGGATTTCGGCGTGGGAACCGTTCTGCTTCGAGGTGTGCCGCTGATGCTGGAAAAGCTGGAGCTGACGGAAAATTTCTTGGAGATTGTCCGTTACCTGAACCGCCACAAGAAGGTACTGCTTTCCGAAAAAATGGAGTGGATCTATGCCAATACAGCGTGTCGTTCTGCTATTAAGGCCGGCGACCATAACCGTCCGGAAGAACTGATGTCGCTGGTGAAGGAATTGGAACAAAACCCGGAGGTGCGGTATTGTCCCCACGGCCGGCCCATTTATTATTTCCTCTCCCGCTCGGAAATTGAAAAGAGCTTTAAGCGAATCTGAAAGCCTGTTCGGTGTTGCTTTTCACAGCATATCCTACAGGTATGAGAAGTTTTTTCATGAGATGCCGCAAAAATATTATTCTCTTGAAAAAAATACTCTTTACAAACGCATAAAAATGTGTTATAATCAAAAACGTTGATGTCCCGTTCCCGGTTTGCAGGAGTATGCCCCGCCGGGGAATCCACAGCCTTTTACTGAGAATGCGGATGAAACAAATATTTTACTGTAAAGGTGGATAAACCATGCTGAAAGAAGAAAAGGATGCTATCATCAAAGAGTATGCTACGCACGAGGGCGACACCGGTTCACCCGAAGTACAGATCGCACTGCTCACCAAGAGAATCAACGATCTGACAGAGCATCTCAAAACCCACAAGAAGGATCACCATTCCAGAAGAGGTCTCTTTAAGATGATCGGTCAGAGAAGAAGTCTGCTGAGTTACCTCATCAAAGTTGATATTGAGCGTTATCGTTCCATTATCGCAAGACTTGGTATCCGTAAGTAATCCCAATGATTCGGGGCAGTCTGTTACAGTCAGCAGACTGCCTTTGTTTCAGTCCGCACACCCATTCACGGCAATTTCGGCGTTTAGCAGTGAAACGAGGGAACAGATGGGGACAGTGAAGAAACCACCGGTTTATTCACCCTTGCTGTTTTTTGGTTTAATTGCTAAACCGGATGTTGCCGCACATTCCCAACAAAAAAACGGAGGTAATCAAATGTTTGAAAACTACAAGGTATTTGAAACCGAATTCGCCGGCCGTCCGCTGGTGATTGAAACCGGCAAGATGACCCAGCTGGCTAACGGAGCCTGCTTGGTACGCTATGGTGAAACCGTGGTGCACGTGGCGGTAACCGCGGCCGCCAAGCCCAGAGAAGGTGTGGATTTCTTCCCGCTGTCCGTGGACTTTGAAGAAAAGCAGTATGCGATGGGCAAGATTCCCGGCGGCTTTGGCAAGAGAGAGGGCAGACCCTCCGAAAAGTCGATTCTGATTTCCCGTGTCATTGACCGTCCGATTCGTCCGCTGTTCCCGAAGGACATGAGAAACGATGTATCTATTGTTTGTACGGTCATGGCGTATGACCCCGACTGTCTGCCGGAGATTGCCGCAATGGTTGGTACGTCAATCGCCCTGAGCATTTCCGATGTGCCGTGGAACGGTCCGATTTCTGCGGTATCCGTAGGTCTGATTGACGGTGAGTTCATCATCAACCCCACCAGAGAACAGCGTGATGTCAGCCAGATGGCGGTGACGGTAGCGTCCACCGACAGCCGTATTGCGATGATTGAAGCCGGTGCCAATATTGTGCCGGATGACGTGATGTACAACGGCATTATG
>CADCOZ010000327.1 GCA_902803125.1 uncultured Ruminococcus sp. | reverse complement strand
GCAGACGCCGCCGCAGAGAACGGCCTGCTCGCCGAAGAGGTCGGTTTCGGTCTCAATGCGGAAAGTGGTCTCCATCAGAGCGGCACGGGCGGCGCCGATGCCGGCACCATACGCCAGAGCGATGTCCAGACAATGACCGGTGGTATCCTGATAAACAGCCACCAGCGCCGGTGTACCCTTGCCTTCTACATACTCGGAACGAACTGTGTGACCGGGTGCCTTCGGGGCAATCATGAATACGTCAATGTTGGAAGGCGGAACAATCTGCTTGAAATGAATGTTAAAGCCGTGTGCAAAAGCAATCGCCTTGCCTTCGGAAAGGTTCGGGGCAATATCATTCTTGAAGATGTCAGCCTGCTTTTCATCGGGTGTCAGAATCATGATGATGTCGGCCTTCTGGGTAGCTTCTGCGGTGGTGTATACCTCAAAGCCCATTTCCTTGACATGATCCCAACGGCGGCTGCCTTTGTACAGACCAATGATAACATTGACACCGCTGTCACGCAGGTTCATGGCGTGAGCGTGTCCCTGACTGCCGTAACCGATGATAGCCACGGTCTTACCCTTCAGCACGTTAATGTCGCAGTCGGATTCGTAATAGATTTTTGGCATTTTCTTTTCCTCCAAATCATTTTCTATTATGTATATATTTATGAAATTCGGTCAACCGCTATTGTTTGCGGGCGATGGCACTGTCTTTTTCAATAGCCACTGTACCCGTTCTGACGATTTCCCGGATGCCATACGGTTTTAACAGGTCGATGAGTGTTTCAAAACGCTCCTGTGTGTCTGCAAATTGCAGCGTCATGGTGTTTTGAGATACATCGACAATTCTGGCCTCCATGAGTTCGGCAATCTTCATAATATCGAGCCGCTGTTTAGCGGGACAATTCACCTTAATCAGCGACAGCTCCCGACTGATGAATTCATCCTGCCGGAAGGTACGCACCTTAATAACGGGGATCACCTTATTCAGCTGTTTTTCCAGCTGTTCAATGATATATTCGTCACCATCAGCAACAATCGTAATGCGGGAGATATTACTGTCCTCGGTAATACCGACCGCAAGACTGTCAATATTGAAGCCTCTTCTGGAAAACAGCCCCGAAACCTTGGAAAGAACGCCGGGATGGTTTTCCACCAATACAGAAAGTGTATATTTCATGAGCGTTCCTCCTTATCTTGACGGGGTATTCGGATGGACATTGCAAACCAGCAGGAAGGGCTTTTCGCTTTTCAGCATAGCGGCCGCCGCCTGTTCGGCTTCTTCATTCGTGGAAACGAAGGCCGATTCAATGCCATACGCCGCCGCGATCTGACGAAAATCGGGTTTATCCTCCAATTCCGTAACCGCATAGCGGCTGTTATAAAACATATCCTGCAATTCATGCACCATGCCCAGAACGGTGTTTCTCATCACAATGATTTTAACATTCAGCTGGTTCTGGACAATGGTGGCCAGTTCATTGAACATCATCTGGAACGAACCGTCCCCGCAAACCGCTACCACATCACGGTTCGGACGGGCAAACTTGGCACCGATGGCCGCCGGTACGGAATAACCCATCGTTCCCATACCGCCTGAGGTAAAAAAGCGGCCGTCCGATACACGGTAATTATTCGCACACCAAATTTGGTTCTGTCCCACATCGGCAATTAAAATACCCTTTGTCCGCATCATGCCGGACAGCTTTTCGAGGAAACCTCTCGGTTCCACATAGCCGTCAAACTGTTTTCTCGGCGTGGTCAAGTCCTTCTTCCACTGCTGAATCGTATCCAGCCATTCTTCCGGTGCGGTATAGTCCACCGCCTTCAGCATCTGGTTCAGCACGTTTTTCATATCGCCGACAATCGGAATGTTGGTTTTCATATTCTTGCCGATTTCGGCAGGGTCAATATCAATATGAATGATGGTGGTATTCTCGGCCACCTGATCGGGAGCCGATACGGCTCTGTCGCCCACTCTGGCCCCGCACAGAATAATCAAATCCGCATCGTGAATAACCTTATTGGCGGCCTTTTTGCCGTGGGAACCAATCATGCCGACATACAGCGGATCCTGCGAAGGCATGGCCCCGATACCCATCATGGTAGATACCACGGGAATCTGTGTTTCTGCCGCAAATTCACGGAACCGCAGCTTCGCACCGGAGGACAGCACACCGCCGCCAGCCACCATGACCGGACGCTTGGCTTGCGACAGCACCTCCAAAGCCCTTTTTATCTGCATAGGGTGACCCGATACGCTGGGCTTATAGCCGATGATATTAACCTTATCGGGATAAACAAAGTTTTCGACCTTGCCCAACTGGGTATCCACCGGCACATCTATCAAAACGGGACCCGGCCGACCGGTAGAAGCAATATGAAAGGCTTCCTTAAACACTCTCGGCAGGTCTGCGGGGTCTTTCACCAAATAGCTGTGCTTCACAAAGGATTCACACGCTCCGGTAATATCTGCCTCCTGAAACACATCACGTCCCAACAGGTCACTCTTCACCTGACCGGTAATCGCCACCAGCGGGATAGAGTCCATATAGGCTGTTGCAATACCGGTAATCATATTCAAGGCACCGGGACCCGATGTAGCCACACAAACGCCCACACGAGAAAGGGCTCTTGCATAGCCGGAAGCAGCATGGGCGGCGTTTTGTTCCTGACGCACCAGCACCGCGCGTATCTCCGTTTTATCCAATTCATCAAAGAACGGGCAGATAACCGCACCCGGATAACCGAACACAATTTCTACCTTCTCCTCCTGAAGACATTTCACCATGATTTCCGCTCCGCTGAACATCAAACTCCCCCTTTCTTCATACAACTTTCATTATATCACGCTCTATACGCAAAGTCAATCG
>CADCOZ010000326.1 GCA_902803125.1 uncultured Ruminococcus sp. | reverse complement strand
GTGTGTGAACCGGCGGGCTTTTGGGGTTATGTAAGAAAGGAATGGCTACGGATACAGCCGCTTGCGAACTTCGGTTAATATCTTGGTGTCGTTTTCGTGGGTACACAGCCGCATGGCATCGTCCAGCGACACCCATAAGTAATAGTCAATCTCGCTTTGCTGCATACTGACAGCGGCTTCATTGGCACGGGCTAAGAAAAACACCACATACTTCTTGATCTTGCCAAAGGGACGATACAAACTGGTTTGTCGGAAATTCGGCTCCAGCGTGACGCTTAAACCGGTTTCTTCTTTGATTTCCCTCAGAGCAGTCTGCGTTTCCGACTCGTGCAGTTCCACATGACCTTTCGGGAACGTCCAACACTTGCCGTTATGGTTCTTGACCAGCAGGATTTTGGGACCGTCACGGGGGGTGGTGCGATAGACAACCGCACCGCAGGATTTTTCATACATACAAATCAGCTTGTCAAAGCGGCCAGCCATTTTCCCCAAGCGGAAACGAATTTCCGGTTCATAAAAAATCTCGTTCAGCGGAGCCGCCACCAGACGTGTCTGTGTACGGTTCTGCGAAGAGGCAATCGCAATAATGGTACAGTTGACAACACCGCTGAGCGCCCCTCTGTTGGTCATCACATACACAGAACGGGTATCGGTCTGTGAACGGCCGATAATAAACCCTGAATACAAGTGTTCTTCGGACAATGTGCCGAAGATTTCGATTTTAACATTTTTACCGAGCATTCGGCACACCTCCCTGTGTCTTTCGGTTATTTATGGCAGGATAGAATAAATATCCTGCACTCTGAAGGCTGTGTTGGCGGTCATGACATTGTTGATGACCAGCACATCAGTATAGTTGTTCTTTTGAATATAGTCAAGGACATTCCCTTCGTAATAGCTGGGATCCACCACAAAGACCTCATCAAAATTGGCGGTGACAAACGGAGCCAGCGCACAGCCATAGGAATCTTTGATAATACAAAGTTTCCGTCCGGTTTTCTGACTGGTTTTGATATGCATATACGGGTTATTGCCCCAGATAAAGGCACTGTAGGCGTTGGAGCCTTCCGCAAAGGAAGCAATCAGCGGCACTTCCTGTTCTTCGGATCGGCCGTTTTCCAACAGGATACAGCTTTCAATCCCCGGCATTTGATAATACATCACCGTATCGGGGTGGGCGGCTAATTCCTTGTTGCCTTTGGGCGTTTCTTCCGTTTGGGTGGCTACAAACAGCGAACCTTTGAAACCGCTGATACGACCCGTAGTCAGGGAAGAAATGTCAATCGCTTTGGTGCCGCAAACCTTACAGAACGCCTGATACGCATAATACGCCCCCAGTCCTGTCCAGTTATGGTCGGTTCGGAAGTAGGTGTATTCGTCCTTGTGCTGTTCTTCGGCTTGGTAGACATCTACCGGAATAACAGCTTCCGTATAGGAACGGTAAATCGTCTGAATATTGGCTTTCTCATCGTTCATCGTTTTCAGATACTTTTCGGGCAGTCCGAACGCCGCATGATTGGGAGCCACCATGTTATAGACATTCACGCCATCGCCAAGGCCTTTCTTGATGGCCGATACAGCGGCGGCATAGCGGGCGGCAGAATCCTCTGTCCCATAGAACAGTTCATAACCGCTGCCGTCATACATAAAGACGTTGCCGTCCTGATAGCCCTGCACATCGGGTTTGGGGGCAGAAGATTCGGCAGAACTTTCCGGCTGGCTCTGTACAGGCTCTGCCGAAGAAACAGAACTGACGGCCGGCACAGAAGAAACCGTCACCGCAGAGGGTACCGCTTGCTGTACACTGCCCTTATCCCGCAGGAAAAAGTACCAAAGAGAAAAAGCGGCGGTGGCCAGTACCAACAGTACAATGAGTATCAGCAGTACGGTTTTGACTTTACTGCGGCGGCTGTGCCGGCTCCGATAACCGCTTGACTGATACGAACGGCTTCCGTAGGCACTGTAGCCAAAGGATGTTCTTCTGCTCATGGATGTCCTTCTTTCCATCAACCCATTTTTATCAATAGCTATTATCAGTATAAAGGATTTTCCTCAAAAAAACAACATCTAAAAGTACAAAGTTGATGCTTATTCTAAAAAATAATTTAGAAGGAATACCAATAGACAGAATAAATTCGACAGGATTTCTGTCAAAAATGCAGAGAATCCCTCTACTTTGGTAAAATGGAGCAGAGATTTTGCCGAAAATGCACATATTTCTTGCTATTTGCAGGATAATTCGCTATAATAGGAACGTAACTGATGATTCAGGAAAGAAATCAAAAGGAGGTCAATCCTATGGGAATGACAATGTCACAAAAAATTCTGGCCGCCCATGCCGGACTGGATACGGTCAAAGCCGGCCAGCTGATTGAAGCCAAGCTGGATATGGTGCTGGGCAACGATATCACCTCTCCCGTTGCCATCAATGTCTTTCACGACGGCCAAGCGACCGATGTGTTCGACAGAACCAAAATTGCGATGGTGATGGATCACTTCACCCCGAATAAAGATATCAAAGCGGCCGAACAGTGCCGGCAGGTACGTGCATTTGCCGATAAGTATCAGATTCTGAACTTCTTTGATGTCGGTCAAATGGGAATTGAACATTCGCTCCTGCCCGAAAAAGGACTGGTAGGTCCCGGTTCTCTCTGCATTGGTGCGGACTCCCATACCTGCACCTATGGCGCATTGGGGGCTTTTTCCACCGGTGTCGGCTCCACGGATATGGCGGCGGGCATGATCAGCGGCAAAACATGGTTCAAGGTGCCTTCTGCCATCAAGTTCAATCTGATCAACAAACCGGCTCCGTTCATCAGCGGCAAGGATATTATCCTGCACATTATCGGTAAAATCGGTGTAGACGGTGCGCTCTACCGTTCGATGGAGTTTTTCGGCGACGGCTTGCAGTACCTGTCCATTGACGACAGACTGTGTATTGCGAACATGGCAATTGAAGCCGGTGCCAAGAACGGCATTTTCCCGGTTGACGATATCACCCGTGCCTATATCAAGGACAGATTCCAAGGTACGCCGGTAGAATATACTGCCGATGACGATGCCGAATATGATGAGGAATACACCATTGACCTGTCCGCCCTGCGTCCGACAGTGGCGTTCCCGCACCTGCCCGAAAACGCCCGCACCGTGGATGAAATCGCCCCCACCGAAGTCAAAATTGACCAGGCGGTTATCGGTTCCTGCACCAACGGCCGCATTTCCGACCTGAGAGCCGCCGCCGATATCCTGCGTGGCCGCAAGGTAGCCAAAGGTGTCCGCTGTATTATCATTCCGAGTACGCAAAGCGTCTATTTGCAGGCCATGCACGAAGGCCTGATGGATATTTTCATTGAAGCGGGTGCCGTAGTTTCCACCCCGACCTGCGGCCCCTGTTTAGGCGGTCACATGGGCATCTTAGCCAAAGGCGAACGAGCCATTTCCACCACCAACCGCAACTTTGTCGGCCGCATGGGACACGTTGAATCCGAAGTCTACCTGTCCAGTCCCGCCGTAGCCGCCGCCAGTGCCGTCACCGGCTACATTACCGACCCCTCCCGCCTTTAATGTTGGAGGGCTTTG
>CADCOZ010000325.1 GCA_902803125.1 uncultured Ruminococcus sp. | reverse complement strand
TCGACCGATGATACTTTTGTGAAAGCATCTTCCATACGTTTTCATAGGGACTTTCTTTTTCTTCCGTCGGAGGTGTATAGTCGATGTCCGCTTTTTGTGCCTGTTTGGTTGTCAGGGAACGGTCAAGATGGTAAATGCGTCCGTCTTTTCGAAAAAGCGTCCCTGTTTTTCGAAACCGAAAGGCCACTTGATGCCGCAGGCATTGTTCCCGAATGTGCAGAACCCAATCGTAATCGCAGAGTCTTGCCCCATTCCCTGTTTCACCGCCGCAGGTAACCGCTTCAATGCCGCTATCGGCTAAATACGGTTCCACGCTGATATCCTCCAACAGCGGTTCCAGCCAGATTTCTTTATGAGCCGCACGGATTTCCGACAGAATCGGAAGACGTTCCTCAACGGTGGATTGGTTTTCACACGCACAGACAACGGTTACATTGTCATAGATACTAACTCTGTTTTTCGGCATACAATCCTGAACCCGCTGAATACGCCTTGTGATGATCTTAAATTGCAGGTCCGAACGGTGATGCATAACATCCCATGCGGCCGGCCGCCAGCGATCTGCTTCTTCCAGAAAAAAATCGGAATCCGTGCAGACATAGACAGGGTTATCTAAAAAGGTCAGCCGATACCCGTTAGCACGGGAACGCTTGATAGGCAGATAGAAGTCTTTTGTCTGTCTGACAGTCGGAGAGTTTTCCTCCCTTTCAAGAGCGGGACAATGCCGACAGCCTTCACTGATGGGATGACAGCCGCTCCACGGGTTCCACTCGACCATGTTATCCCCTCCTCCTCAGCTCAGCCACTTGGGGGAAGTCTTTTTCTGGCGAAAAAAGAATTCAGTCCTCTCCCAAAATTTGCTGACTTTGACCTGCCATTATGCTGTCTTAAAAGTCGTTTTACCCAAAAGGATAAACCAAAATTCAGAAAATAGATTTCCGTACACTTATGGTATCGGATGCTGACGGACAGAAACAGGACTGTCGGACAAATACAGACCCGCAAACAAATCCGCAGGACAATAGGACTCCTGCCAAGAGGAAAGCGGCTCTGCACCGTTCACGGTCAACAATTTCTGATCCGTTTCATTAAGGTGTGTTACCATTAAATACAGCGGTACCTTTCGGTCGGCCAAGTCATCACGAATCGGCTGTAAAAACTCTTCCGGCGTACCGTGCGGTGCAAGCCTCAGCTGTTCCTGCCAAGGGTTCGGCTGATTGGTGCGGTCATGGATCGTGTAACACTCATGCGGGAATAAGCCCTCATACGGCAAAGGTCCCCTGCCGTGACGGGTCACATACGAGCGTGTAACATAAACCGCCTGTACAGCCGCTCTCGTACCGTATAGTTCTGTCATCTTCAGCGGATAACCGATACCGGTGCGGGAATCTGTCAGATACGGTGCATAGCGTTCATAGCAGGCATCAAGCAGAAGTCCCTGCGCACCCTCAAAAATCACCGTATCGAACTGCTTCAGTACAGAAGCATCCGTCAGTGTCAGCAGGGAAACTGCTTTCCGCATGGTTTCGGCGGCATTGTACAGTACATTATCGTTTCGCAAAAGCGATTCATATTCTCCCAGTTGCCGCCATGTCAGGGAGAGTTCCGCTAATCTTTTGGGAACATATTCCCGTCGGATACGCTGCAGCTCGTGGTAGAGTCCCTGTGTACTGCGGGAGGCTATTTTTTTAAGCGTCAGACAAAACGATGGCTGACGGGAACGCACGACCGCTTCATGAATACCCATGCCGCAGCTGCCGTGACGCTGTTCCCCACGGGCTGATTCCAATGCCATATTCAGCAGTACATCGTCAATATACACACAGCGACAGCTGCGATCCGCATAAATCGGCGGCAAAAAACCGTAGGTTTCGGAAAAATCAGCCGCTTCTTCCGGCAGTTTATAAAGATCCGGCAAAAAAGTATCCGACCAGAAGGTAGCACCGTCCCGCAGAGAGCCGGCCGACAGCTGATGAAAGATAAACCGGCTGTCCGGTCTGTCCACGGTATGACCGGCCTGTGCCCCGCCGTTATGCCGCACCACCAAACAGCGTTCGCCGTTGTCGGCGGCTTGTCCGGCAAAATAATCGGCGGCCAGTCCTTTCCCCTCATCGCCAAAGTTTTTGCCGATGATAATATAAGCCCTCTGCATCAGAAAGACAAAGGCGCAGCAGTGTTTTTCCACTCCGGCCGGACAGTGATGGTGGATAAAGCTGTACCGACAATACCCTGAACATCTTCCGGCCACTGGGCGATGACCGCATCTTTATCCATGCCGCTGACCAGCTGCATGATGGAGGTAATGACTTCGGACAGATAAGCCACATCCTCTGATTCCACACGGGCGTTGCGGCCGGGCAGGAATTCTTCCCACGTTCCCATAGATTTCTGTGTGCGGAAACCGGTCACGATATGGAAAATTTCATAACGCTCGGCGGCCATTTCATATACCTCTTTCAGCGGAAGTTTCGTTTTAACGGTATCGTCAAACACATCTTTGATTTCCTTCACACTAAGGTTTTCTCCCTGTGCGGCTCCGCAGACTTCATCACCGATACAGAAAATAAAGCCCTTTCTGCCGTGCTTATCGAAGGAATCAATCTTTGTATGCTGTGCGGCAAAATACCATACGAGAGAATCATAGCTGTAGATATTGCCGCCGTAACCGACTTTCAGCTCCAACAGCTGTTCCACCACACGAATATCCGCTTCAAACTGTGTTACCTGTAAACCGCCCTGTGCATAGGGCTCCACAAAAGCCGCACACATTACATGAGGGTTCGTAACAGGCTGTTTATCGTAGATATAAGTAATGGTCTTATTAAGGGAATTCTTAGCAATCTCGGCGGCTAAATAGCCCATCGAGCCGGTAACATCAAAGCCGATAATAATCGGGGTAGCATTGGGAGAGTCGGCACTGTCGCAGGATTCCCGCTTGTCAATAAAGCGGGGG
>CADCOZ010000324.1 GCA_902803125.1 uncultured Ruminococcus sp. | reverse complement strand
TTCAAGTGCTGCTGATGAACTATAAAAACGAACACTTTCCGGATATGGATCCGCTGAAAACACTTAAATTCTAATAGCCGCAGAAAGGCCGTCAGCTGTGATGGCCGTATCAAAAAAGTATCGGGAACGGATTTTTTCCGTTCCCGATGTTTTTCGGCACAAAGCCGTTAGGTTACTTGTGAATAAAATATGCTGTTTGACGGTTGGCAAAACGGTTTTGCTTTCTCTCAGACGTAGTTGACCGTAAAATACGCCGCCGGCACCTCTTCCGCCAACCATACCCCGTTTGATGACCGATACAAAGTATGTCCGTCATGAACAAAATCCTTTGCCCTGATAATCAGCACCACGGGGTTACCGTGCCGCTTACCTGTTTTCACGGCGGTTTCCCAAGCCGATGAGATATGAACATAATGTCTTGACATCGGTTTAAGGCCTTCCCTCATGATATCCGACAAAAACCTTGTGGCGGTGCCGTGATACAACAATTCAGGCGGCTCCGGCTGTTCCATCTCAATGACTACCCCCGGAATGGAATGTCCCTGATTGGCTCTGATTTTTGTATGGTCTTCGTTAAAGGCATACCGCCCCTTCTCATCTTCTGCAACGATTTGCTCCAACACATCGCTGTCAACGTCCGGCCACCTTTCTTTAAGGGCCTTTAAGATTTTCCCGACATCGGCCCAGCCGTTATGAAGGCTGATATACAGCGGGTTCGTGCTGTGACGCAGTAAATAAGAGAGCTTCTTGCTGACCCTTTCCAGATCCATTTTTATCATCTCCTTTTTGTGGCAAGGACAAGTCCGCACGAATCGAACGCATGAGAGAAAACCGATGGTTTACAAAATCACGGATTCCTGTTGTTACAAACGGGTGGCTCTCCTGCCACTTTCTATATTACAGTTCATTTTTTCTGTGTCTTTTTTTCAGCATAAGAACGGCGGCCAAGCTTCCTGTCAGTACCGCAAGAATGACCACCACAGAGGAAGCCTCTCCTGTTTTGACGGTATCCGACCCCGGCGTTATGCTGGTTTTGCTCGTATCGGAAGGTGTTTCGCTTTGCTTTGATGATTCTTCAAATGATTCTTCAGATGATTCTTCAAATGATTCTTCAGACGATTCTTCAGACGACTCCTCGGACGATTCTTCAGACGACTCCTCGGACGATTCTTCAGATGACTCCTCGGACGATTCCTGTTCACTGCTCTCTTTGGTTTCTTCTATCGTCAGCGAAATAACAAGGATACCGTCATCAAATACCAGCTTCATTTCGTGGGTACCCGTTTCCAAGCCTACCAGTTCGGATTTTCCGATGGCAAGATTTCCGCCGTTGAACACCATATTGCTCTCGATATTGGAGCCAAGATAGGTATCATCAATAAAGACAGAAACAATTTTTGAATCCGAATTGGTCTGTATCCGTATTCCCTTATCCGCATCTTTATACCAAAGCATATCCGTACTGTCGGCTGTAATTTCCTTTTGCTCCAGAGGCAGTATCTTGTCATATTCGGCATAAGCCATTATGCGGGCACTGTTCTGCATAAAAGGATGATCATAAAATGCTTCTTCCGTGTCAAGATCCATCTGTCTTGTGATAACCTGACCGTCGGAATTGCCGTTTGAATACGTCAGCACATGAGTTTCTGCATCATAACCGACAACAATAGCAACATGGTTAAAGTACTTGCCCGAACCGTCCCAAGAAAAGAATAACAATCCGCCCGGTCTGTACGGGAGATCATAAGGGTCAATATCGGTATGATAATAGGTGTTCCAGTGATAGGCTTCCAACTTATAGGCGGCCAGCGGTGTATACCATACGTTTTCCTGATCTAAGCAGAACGCCTCAATCCATGTATCGGCGGCATATTCTATTCTCGGATCCGCACAGTATGAGTAGTAGTATTTTTTGAGCTGTTCATCGGTATAGTAACCTGACTGATACATACACCAGCTGACAAAAATGGCACACCAGTCGCAGTCCAGATAGAGGTCACTGCCGTTTCTGTCCATAATAACATTCTGTGCCCAGCGGGTATACTCCGTATTTCCTGTACGGTTATCGTTCATGCGGAGTTCTTTTCCTGTCCAGATCAATCCATCTGACCTTGCCACATCTACATTGATATCCTGCGTGGCGTAATTCTGATAGCCTTCCTGTGATAATGCCGCCGCAAGCGTTTTTTCCATGGTCGACTTATCTTCATTGTTTTCAAGGGCAAGCATCAGCTTTTCATAAAACGGTGAGGACTTGTATTCGGCAGAGTAATCACCGGTCGGGTCTGAAAGATAGGTCAGCCCGTATCCTCTTTCGTAAAGCATGGTATCGGTGTAGCTGTAGTTTTCGTCCAGTTGAGGAATATTGATCGGGAGTTTTGCTGTTGGGGCATCTTCCCCGCTGAACATCATGTACAGAGCCACCGGCATATTCGGCCCGTATTTCTGCATCTCTCTGACCTTATCTTCGGGGTCAGCCGGCATGGATACCGCCAGATAGGCTATCATGATGGCATCAGCCTGCTGAAAACGAGCCACATCATACGGCAGGTTGACCGACATGACAATGAATTTTCCGCCTCTGCTGTGAATCGTATCGCATAACGTATCACCCATTTGGGCGATATTGCCCTGAAGAGCAGAAGCATTGTAAATTTCGGAAAGGAAGATAACGTTATCGGCTCCTTCAATCGTTGGCAGCATATCTTCAAGGGTCTTGTTGCGATAGGAATAGCTTTCAATCACCGCTCCTTCCGGCAGTTTGCCGTCCTGCGTCAGCTTTCTGACCGCATACTGCATCGGAATGGTTTCATCGTCATAAGGAACGAGTACAACCGTTTTCTGGTTCGGTGTCGTGAGTGGCAGGGTGCTGTTATCATTTTTAACAAGAGTGATTGTCTTTTTTGTGATATCCCATTCCCTGTCATGGGTTTCTTTTGTGCCGACATGGTTGAGCGCATATTCTACACGCTCTTCGATATCAGAGCCATCATAGGGCGTAAAGAGACCGTTGTTTTTCTTGAGGTTGAGTATCCTCGTTACAGCGGCATCAATCTTGTCCATAGAAATCTTACCGCTGTCCGCCATTTGTGCAAGGGCTTCAATCCCCATATCCAACACGGCAAAATCCTTGCTTGTGCTGGGATCAAAGGGCATGAGTATAATATCAACGCCTGCTTCAATGGCTAACTTGGCAGCATCAAATTTATCAAAATGCTTTCCGATAGCGTCCATTTCCATCGCATCAGTGACAACCACGCCGTCAAAGCCCATATCGCCGCGGAGAATATCGGTGATGATCGTCTTTGAAAGGGTAGCAGGAAGATAGATATCCTCTCCTGTGAGCTTTGATTGGTAGGTAGCTGTTTCGATTTGCGGATACTGGATATGTGCTGTCATGATCATCTGCACACCGGCATTGATACAAGCCTGAAAAGGCACCAACTCGGTTTGCTTGATTTCTTCATAACTCTTGTTGATGCAGGGCAGACCGGTATGGCTGTCTGTATCGGTATCGCCGTGACCGGGGAAATGCTTGAGAGTGGAAATAATGCCGGCTTCATTCAGTCCTTCCACAAAAGCGACACCATGCTGTGCCACCAGTGCAGGGTCGTCCGAGAAGGAACGCACACCGATAATCGGATTGGCAGGATTACTGTTAACGTCCACATCGGGCGCAAAGTCCGCATTGAAGCCGAGCGCTTTCAACTCACTGCCGATCAGGGAAGCCGTTTCCTTCGTGAGGCTCAGGTCATTGGCCGCACCCAGTGCCATGTTGCCCGGCGTGACGGTTCCCTGTCCCAGACGGGTGACATTACCGCCTTCCTGATCAATGGTGATGAGAAGCTGAGGACGGTCACCGCCCTTTGCATTGGCTTTCTGAAGGGCATCTGTCAGCCGCACGGTGTTTTCGTTGGTGGGAGTGTTCTGTCCCATCAGAATCACACCGCTGAAGCTGTGCTTTTCCAGTGTGGCTTCCATCTGTTCGGTGATGGCTGTAACATTCGTTCGGTTTCCCTCTGCATCTGCACTGTAGCGGAACACGGGCATCAGCATCATGCTGATTTTGTCTTGGGTACTCATGGTGGCAAGGTAGTCATCGGGTTCCTTCTGCACGGCCACCGCCGGCAGTGCAAAAACCGACAGCAGCAGCAAAACCGCCAGTACCGCAGGTAGCAATTTCTTTTTCATGGCCTACTCTCTTTTCTTTATAAATTTTTGGGTACGTTAAGTATATCATTTTTCGGTGTACAGTGTCAACTTATTTCCACGGAAATTCATTTTCTTCCGTCAGCTTGTTGGGGCTTTGCCCCAAACCCCAT
>CADCOZ010000323.1 GCA_902803125.1 uncultured Ruminococcus sp. | reverse complement strand
TTGCGGACGACACGAAGTTAGCCCCTTTAGGGGGTCCAGAGGCAGAGCCTCTGGTGGGAGGTTTGGAGGGCAAAGCCCTCCAACATTATTGTCCGTAGTAGGCTTCGAGGTACATGGCTTTCATTTCGGACATGAGAGGATAGCGGGGATTGGCACCGGTGCATTGGTCGTCAAAGGCGTGTTCCACCATATCGTCAAGGGAGGAAAGGAAGTCCTCTTCTTTGATGCCGTAGTCGGCAATCGTCTTTTTGATGCCGCAGACGGCTTTCAGCTCTTCAATTTTCTCGATAAATTTGTTGAGGGTGTCGTTGTCATCGGTGCCGCAAATGCCGAGGAAGTGCGCACATTCACAGTATCTTTCCAGTGTGTGGGGATAAGCATACTGCGAGAAACTGCCCATCTTGGCGGGAACAGCGGCGGCATTATACCGCATGACAATCGTAATCAGCAGGGCATTGGCCACACCGTGAGCCAGATGATGATAGGCACCTAATTTATGTGCCATGGAGTGGCAGACACCCAAGAAAGCATTGGCAAAAGCCATGCCGGCCAGCGTGGAGGCCGTTGCCATCTTTTCACGGGCAATCGGATCTTTCGCTCCGTTTTCATAAGCGGACGGCAGATAGGCAAAGATGTTCTTCATCGCCTGCAAAGCCAGACCATCGGTGTATTCCGTGGCCATAATAGAAGCATAGGCTTCAAGGGCATGGGTCAGGGCATCAATGCCGGAAGCGGATGTCAAGCCCTTGGGCTGGTTCATCATGTTGTCAGCGTCAATAATTGCCATCTTCGGGAGCAGTTCATAGTCCGCCAGCGGATATTTGATATGGGTGGTTTCATCGGTGATGACCGCAAAGGGCGTTACCTCGGAACCCGTGCCGGAAGAGGTCGGAATCGCCACAAAATAGGCTTTATCACCCATGTGCGGGAACGGACAGATTCTCTTGCGGATGTCCATAAAGTTCATCGCCATGTCCATAAAATCGGTTTCGGGGTGTTCATACAGCACCCACATGATTTTGCCGGCATCCATCGCCGAACCGCCGCCCAATGCGATAATGACATCCGGCTCAAACAGTGCCATCTGTTTGGCTCCCTCTTTGGCAGAGGCTAAGGTCGGGTCGGGCTGTACATCATAGAAACAGGTGTGCTGAATGCCCAGTTCATCTAATTTCTTTTCAATCGGGGCCACATAGCCGTTTTTATACAGGAACGAGTCGGTGACGATGAAGGCTTTTTTCTTGTGCATGACACTGCCCAGCTCATCAAGAGCCACCGGCATACAGCCTTTCTTAAAGTAAACCTTTTCGGGGGCTCTGAACCACAGCATATTTTCTCTCCTCTCAGCCACACGTTTAATATTCAGCAGGTGCTTTACGCCAACATTTTCGGAAACGGAGTTGCCGCCCCATGAACCACAGCCAAGGGTCATGGAAGGCACCATTCTGAAGTTATACAGGTCACCGATACCGCCGTGGGAAGAAGGCGTATTGATCAGCACACGGCAGGTTTTCATGGCGTGATAATGCTGCTGAATCTTTTCCTGCTGAGAAGGATGAATAAACAGGGAAGAGGTATGGCCGTAGCCGCCGTCAGCGACTAACTGGGCGGCTTTTTGCAGGGCTTCTTCAAAGGTTTCGGCTTTATACATCGCCAACACGGGTGACAGCTTTTCGTGGGCAAACTCTTCGCTGATATCCACAGAAGTAACTTCACCAATCAGAATCTTGGTGCTGTCCGGTACGGTCACGCCGGCCATCGCCGCAATTTTGGCGGCCTTTTGACCAACAATGCGGGCATTGAGCGAACCGTTGATGATAATGGTCTTTCTGACCTTCTCTAATTCATCACCCTGAAGGAAATAACAGCCCCTGTCGATAAACTCCTGCTTGACCGCATCATAAATATCGGACAACACGGTCACGCTTTGTTCGGATGCACAAATCATGCCGTTGTCAAAGGTCTTGGAATGGATAATCGAGCTGACCGCTACTTTGATATCGGCGGTGCTGTCAATAATGACCGGGGTATTGCCGGCCCCAACGCCCAAAGCAGGCTTGCCGGAGGAATACGCCGCCTTGACCATGCCGGGGCCGCCGGTGGCCAAAATCGTATCCGATGTTTTCATCAGTTCGTTGGTCAGTTCAAGGGAAGGCACATCAATCCAGCCGATAATATTTTCAGGCGCACCGGCCTTCACAGCGGCTTCCAGTACAATTTTAGCCGCCGCAATCGTGGATTTTTTGGCACGGGGATGGGGGCTGATAATAATGCCGTTGCGGGTTTTCAGGCAAAGCAGAGCCTTGAAAATAGCGGTAGAGGTCGGGTTGGTGGTCGGAATAACCGCCCCGATAATACCAATCGGTTCGGCTACCTCCCGCAGGCCGAAAGCAGGGTCATAGCTGATTTCGCCGCAGGTTTTGGTGTTCTTGTAGGCGTTGTAGATATATTCGGCGGCATAGTGGTTCTTGATGACCTTATCCTCCACCACACCCATGCCGGTTTCTTCCACCGCCATTTTAGCCAAAGGGATTCTGGCCTGATTGGCCGCAATCGCCGCCGCACGGAAAATAGCATCTACCTGTTCCTGCGTATACTCGGCATACTGCTTTTGTGCTTCTCTGACCTGTTTCAATTTTGCCTGAAAGCTGTCAAGGTCTTCCACTAAAAAGTTGTTCTCCATTGTTCTGTCCTCCGTTTTTATTTGTATTCTGCTATGAATTATTCATTGAGTCCTGAAGAGGTGCTGTTGCTTTTGCGGACAGCAATCATTTTCAGAACGGTTTTCCGTTTGACGGTTTTGCCACCCAAAAAGACATATTCTTCGGGGTCACCGTGGGAAAGCGGTTCGAGGTCTTCGAGTGTCAGCAATTCATCTTTTTTCTGTTCCTCCTGCAAACGCTGTTTTCTTTGCTGTTCAGCGGAATACGGCAGGATAATATGTTTTTCAATCGTCTGATACGAATTGTAGGTAATGATATACATGAGCAGTGTGGGCAGGAAAATGAGCGTTAAAAGACCCATGACGACCATCGCAATCACAAAATTCTGTATCAGCACAATGGTGGTATAGAGCAGAAAAGAGATGAACAGCAGAGCAAAGATGGTTTTGAGATGGTTGAGAAAGCCCTTAATGATGAGCAAAAGGGAGTTTTTAATGATATCGCCAAAACCGATATCGACCGAAACCGCCATGACCACCGCCGAGAAATCCATCAGCACAAACGCCAGCGAGGTAACCAGCATGATAATCATGTAAGCAAAGACGGCACCGTTGCCGCCCGTGCCGCGGTTGAGGGCGATAATCACGAACATTCCGGCTGTCAGCGCATAAAGCATGATGGAATTGACCAGAAAGAACAGCCAATTCTGTTTGATGCCGCTGAAATAATCCTTGACGGGCGATATTCCTTGATTAGCCGACAGCTTGCGGCACACATTGGTCAGCCCCGCAAAGAACGGTGACATCAGCGGAATGATCAGAAAAAGAATGAACCAGTTCAGTTCTCCCAGA
>CADCOZ010000322.1 GCA_902803125.1 uncultured Ruminococcus sp. | reverse complement strand
ATTTAGGGAGGGGGTTTGGGGGAACCCCTTTTTTCGCCAGAAAAGGGGTTCCCCCAACGGGGGTCCAGGGGGAGACCCCCTGGTGGGAGGTTTGGAGGGCAACGCCCTCCAACACATTGAGGAAGGGGAGAAGGAAGATGTGGAAGCTGAGGAGGTTTTTGGGGGCGTATCGGCTGCAGCTGACAGTGGGGCCGGTGTGTAAGCTGATAGAGGCGATATTTGAATTGCTGGTGCCGCTGATTACGGCAGACATTATTGATAATGGAGTAAGGAATAATGATGTGGGGTATGTGCTGCAAAAGGGCGGCCTGATGGTGCTGTTAGGCGTGTTGGGACTGGGCTTTGCACTGGTGTGCCAGAAGTCGGCGTCCATCGCTTCGCAGGGGTTTGGCACAAAGGTGAGAAATGCTTTGTTTCGGCATATCCATACACTGTCCCACAAGGAACTGGATCGGTTTGGTACGCCTTCGCTGATTACCCGCATGACAAACGACATTAACCGCCTTCAGTTAGCCGTGGCGATGCTTATACGGCTGGTGATTCGGGCGCCGTTTCTTGTGGTGGGAGCCTTGATTATGACCATGACCATTGATATGAGAATGGCACTGGTGTTTTGGGGAGCCGCTGTGCTGATTGGCTTGGTGCTGTTTATCGTGATGAAACGGTCGGTGCCGTACTATAAAGCGATGCAGAACAAAATGGATGCGGTGTCGCTCATTTCTTCCGAAAATCTCTCCGGCAGTCGTGTGATTCGGGCTTTCGGCAGGCAGGAAAGCGACAAGCAAAGATTTCGAGAAGAAAGCGAGGACTTCACACGGATTGCCATGCGAGCCGGTCGGCTGTCGGCTTTGCTCAATCCCCTGACCTATGTGATTGCACAGGGAGCCATTATTGCTGTGGTATGGAGCGGTGCGTGGTTTGTGAACGAAGGGGAATTGCAGACCGGTGAAATCATCGCATTGGTCAATTATATGACACAGATATTGCTGGCTATGATAGTGTTGTCCAACTTGGTGGTGATATTTACCAATGCGGCGGCCTCGGCTGCAAGAGTGAATGAAGTGTTTGATACCCAGCCGTCTGTCACAGAGGGACAGGGAGCGGTGCCGCAGGAAGGAACCGCTGTGCCGTGTGTGACTTTTGAAAACGTGTCGTTCCGCTATGAGGAGGGCGGCGGCTATGCACTGAAAAACGTCAGTTTCTCCTTACCCAAAGGCATGACACTGGGCATTATCGGCGGTACCGGTTCGGGTAAAAGTACGCTTGTTCAGCTGATTCCACGGTTCTATGACTGCACAGAAGGGGTGGTCAGGGTCAATGGTGTCGATGTGCGGGACTATACCTTTCCGCAGCTGCGAAGCCGTATCGGAATGGTGCCGCAAAAAGCCGAGCTTTTCTCCGGTACGATCCGTGATAATCTGCGGTTCGGCCAAAAAGATGCTTCGGAGGAGGAGCTTATCAAGGCTCTAAAGATTGCTCAAGCCTATGATTTTGTACAGAAAACGCCTGAAAAACTTGACAAGCAGATAGCGGCCGGCGGTCGGAATCTTTCGGGCGGTCAGCGTCAGCGGCTGACGATAGCCCGTGCATTGGTCGGACAGCCGGATATTCTGATTTTAGATGACAGTGCCAGTGCGTTGGATTTTGCCACAGATGCCGCCTTGCGTCAAGCCCTGCATGAAGAAACCGCCGGTATGACCGTGCTGATGGTATCACAGCGGGTCGGCACGGTGCGTTATGCAGACAAAATACTGGTGCTGGACGGGGGAACCGTTGCCGGTTTCGGCACCCATCAGGAGTTGTTCCGGCACTGCGGCGTCTATCGGGAGATTTGTTTATCACAGCTGAAGGAAGAAGAGGTGATGAACCCATGAAGAAAAAGATGTTCCGTCAGCCGTCTGTGAGGCGTATTCTGCAATATGCCGCCCGCTATAAAGGACATCTCATCATGGCGATGGTCTTTGCAGTGCTGAATGTGGTGTCAACACTCACCGCACCGGTGTTGGTCGGTTATGCCATTGATCATATCATCACACAGGGACAGGTGAATTTTCCGGCCGTTGCCCAGATGCTTTTAATGACCGGTGTCACCGTGCTGGCGTGTGCGGTGTTCAGCTGGCTGATGGGACTGTTTGTCAACGCCGTTTGTTATCTCACCGTGCAGGATATCCGCCGCGATATTTTCGAAAAGTTTCATACCGTGCCGCTGAAAGCCATTGATGCCCATCCCCACGGCGACCTCATCAGCCGCATGATTAACGATACCGACAACATCGGCACCGGCTTGCTGCAAGGCATTACGCAGCTGTTTTCCGGTTTGGTCATGATTGTTTGCACGCTCGGCTTTATGCTCATGATGAATGTCGTTATCGCTTTGGTGGTGGTGGTGATCACTCCGCTGTCCCTGTTTGTGGCGGCGTTTATTACCCGTCTTTCTCAGCGGCAGTTTCGGGAACAGTCCAAAACACAGGGTGAATTGAGTGCCTATATTGAAGAATATGTCGGTCAGCAGAAATTGGTCAAGGCCTTTGGCTATGAGGAAACGGCACAGGAAGGCTTTGAAGAAATTAACGAACGCCTGCGGGTGACCGGTCAGCAGTCACAGTTTTATTCCTCTCTGGCCAATCCCAGCACCCGCTTTGTGAGCGGTTTGGTGACTACAGCGGTATGTATTACCGGTGCCATCAGTGTTGTCAACGGCAGTTTAACGGTCGGACAGATCGCGGCGTTCATCACCTATGCCAACCAATACACCAAGCCTTTTAACGAGGTGACGGGTGTTAT
>CADCOZ010000321.1 GCA_902803125.1 uncultured Ruminococcus sp. | reverse complement strand
GTCCAGTGGACACCTTGGCCGCAAGGCCAAAGCGACCGGACCGAGCCGACAGGCGAGACCCCCCAAACCCCCTTCCAAAAATCGCTGTGTTGATGGTTCATGAGCTTTTTCGTGAAACCGGCTTTTAGTGAAAACCGTATGAAAAGTCGGTTTTAGGCTTGAAAAAACGGGAAAGCAGATGTATTTGGCTGTCCCTTAAACAGGCTTTCATGGCCGCCGTGCAGGAGGTAATCCTGTACGGTGGCTTTTTGGTTTCTCCTTTATCCTCGGAAACGGAAGGAATAAGAACGGCTGTTGTGCGGATTGCCTATATTTAGATAGGAACGGTGAACAGGTATGCGGAATGTTAATAAAATATTATCAAATTTGTAACATTTTATTCGCCTTTGTAAACGGGATAACAGCCAAAAGAAAGAAAATGGCTTTTTCCATAGAATTATATCGCAGGGATATGAAAACAGTGTCTGCAAGCCGGTTGCACGATTCTTTGTGAATAAATTTATCTGGATAAAGAATTATTTGTGAGCAATACACAACATTTGACCGGCCTGAAAGGTCAGAAACGGCAGGAAAAAAGATTTTTTGAAAAATGCCGAAAACGCTGATGAAATCAGGATTTTTTTGATATCCTATAGAATTGTTGTGAACTGATTTGAACGTTTCGAAAAAATTACGGGTTTGTAACAAGTTTGTAATCATCTTTTTACGATTTGCACATATAAAAATTTGTTTTTTTTCGGAAATAAACCGAAAATTGTCGAAAAGTGCAATTCAATTGCACTTGCTAAGGGGGCAAAAGAGGAGGAAGTAACGGCTTTTTGTGCAAACTATACAGTTTTTGCGAATGTTTTTTTTTGACAATCACGAAGGAATCGTTTATAATAGCATCATCAACGAAACACCGCCCGATTTCAAAAAGTTACAAGCCATGAGCGGCGGTTCGTGGAAGGAGATAAACGATTATGGAAAATCAGAAGAAAACTCTTAGTGCAGGCGTAAAAAAGGCGATAGCCGTGGCCCTGATGGGTGCTGTATGCTTGACAGCTGCTGTTTCCGTCGGTTCCTTATCCAAGAAGGTTACTGTTACAGACAGTAATGAAACCGTTACGATTGATACCATTGACCCCAATACAGAAGCAATCCTGACCAAGACAGGCATTGAACTGGGTCAGAACGATAAATTGGTTCGCACCGATGACGGCGAGAGCAGCGTTGGCATTTCTATTATCAGAGCTGTTGACGTTGACAATACCGACAGCAATAAGACAGCCTCTTTCAATGAAACCTCTGTGGCCGATTCCCTGCTTTCAGCCGGTTTGACCCTCAGCAGCAACGAATCACTTTCTTTGGCGGCAGCCCTGGAAACATCCGGCCCTGAAGCAGAAGTGAAGCTGGCTCGTTATGAAATCACCGTAGACGTAAGAGGCAAGAAGGTAACCAAGTATGTACCGGCGGGTACGGTCAAGAATGCTTTGACCTTCCTCGGCGTAGAACTGGGCGAGAATGATCTGATTGATGTAGATGTCAATAAGAATGTTCAGGAAGGCATGGCTATTGAAATCAAGAATGTCGTGTTCAAAGAAGTTACCACGACTTCTGAACTTTCTTTCCAGACAACTTATCAGGACAGCGATGAACTGTATGTTGGCGAAACCAGCACAGCAGTGGTCGGTCAGACCGGTGTGCGTACCGTTGTGACCAAGGAAAAGTATGTTAACGGTCATCTTTATTCTACCGAAACCCTGAGCGATACAGTAACCAAAGAGCCGGTGAATGCCGTAATCCTTAACGGTACCAAAGAAAAGCCCGCTCCGACCTTTACGGACGGTTACATCTATCCCTATCTGACCAGCACAATGGGCAGAAACCTGAACGGTCCTTCCGGTCAGGAAACCTATTACAATATGGATATGAGCGGCGTTGTTTCCATGATGAGAAATTACTACGGCTTCAGTGAAGAAGAATATCCCTATTGGGTAAGAGAAGACGGCTGTAAGATGCTGGGCGATTACATCATGGTAGCGGCCGGTTTGGATGTCAGACCGAGAGGTTCTCTGGTGCAGACCTCCTTGGGTATTGGTCTTGTTTGTGATACCGGCGGATTTGCCTACAGCGATCCGTATCAGCTCGACATTGCAACGGCTTGGTAATGTCATAACAGATGGATGCAGGCCATAACGCATGGCATACGCCTAAGATATCGTAATGGCATAACGGACATTTTCGGATGTCCGTTATTGTTTTGGCAGAAGCTCTTTATAAAAGCCGTAAAAGCCATATTTTTTGGTGCAAAGTTTGCGGCATATACTTGCATTTTATCAAAAGGCAAAGTATAATAAAAACAGGTATTTGATGTTAAGAAAGGAGTGCACTGCCATGTTGCTTGCGATTTTAGCGGCGGCGGCCTGTTTGGTGGCGGCTACGCTGATGTATACCCCAAAGATGAGGACATTCCGGTTTTATCGGCCGGTGGCATTGATTTTTCTGTTTGAGGGCGTTTGGCTGATGCTGGATTATATTGTGAGGCAGGCCTCTCCTGACAGCACTTTCACCATGATTATTCATTATGTCGGTTTGATTGTTTTCGGCATTTACTTCAGCCTGCGAATCCTTTTTGAATCGAACGACAAAATACAAAGCAAATTGAAGAAAAAAAAGAAAAGCGAATAATAAATTAAAGGAGAAAGAAAATGGGTTATCTGTATTCTGCACTCTGGTTTGTTATGGCCATCGTACTTTTTGTCCGTTTCAGAAAAGAAAGCATCGTGGTTTATATACTTTCGGCCTATTTTGTATTGGCAGGGGCTTGGTGGCTGGTGGATCAGCTGGTAGAGGTTGATATGCTGAACGGCGTTTACGGTTGGATTCTGCGGATTGTTTCGGTGGTCATGCTGATTAGTGTAGGTGTGGCTTACGTTGTTGAAAAAAATCTCAAAGATAAGAAAGCACAGACAGCGGCGGAGGGGAAAAATCCGGAATCGGCTTTGGCAGAAGAATCGTAGGATTCAGATAATATCCCGTGAAAAATACAAGCACATAGCGGCGGTTCGTTGGATAGGAGCGAACCGCTGTTTTTTCTTGTTGATTTGTTGGCGTGTCTGTTTGGCAGAAAGAGGCATCCGGCAAGGTTTTGCCGATTGACCCGCACTATCGCAAATATGGCACACCATACGATACAGCAGAATGCAGTCTTTATGGAGGAAAACAGCATGAAAGAACTTTTTGTGATAGATTTGAAGGATTATGAGGAAAACGATAAAGTTTATCGGCGGCCATCGGCCAGAGCAATTATTATCAAAGATGGGAGAATGGCTCTTGTATATAGTGAAAAAGAGAAATACTATAAATTTCCGGGCGGCGGCATCAAAGAAAATGAGGACATGGAAGCGGCACTGATCAGAGAGGTCAGAGAAGAAACAGGATTGATTGTCATTCCGGAGAGTATCAGAGCCTTTGGCCGTGTTATGCGGCGGCAAAAAAGCAATTATTCCTCCCATGCTGTTTTTGAACAGGAAAACTTCTATTTCTTTTGCGATACAGAAAACCAAGTACGGGAACAGGAACTGGACGATTATGAACGAGAGGCCGTGTTTTCCTTGAGGTTTGTTAACATTGATGAAGCTATTCAAGTGAACGGTGACTATCATAGTGAGGATTTTTTCGATAAGATAATGATTAAGCGGGACATGAAGGTGTTACAGCTGGTTAAAGAATATTTGCAGTTATCATGAAACGAAAGAATAAAGAATAATGTTGATATAGGTCAAGTCAGCGAATTTAGGGAGGGGAGAAAAAAATAATAAAGAATAACGAATAAATAATAATGTGAGAGGAGCCAAAAGTCAGCAAACTTCGGGAAGGAATTAAAGAATAGCAAATAATGTTGATATAGGTCAAGTC
>CADCOZ010000320.1 GCA_902803125.1 uncultured Ruminococcus sp. | reverse complement strand
TACAACCGGTGCGCCGCTGGCGTTGGCTCCGGCCATTAAAGGCGGCTTGGTCAGTACGGAAGGCATTATTGTGGATTCCAAATCCGGTGTAACCGGTGCCGGCAGAAAGCCGAATCAGGGCAATCACTATCCGGAACTGAACGAAGGCTTTCATGCCTACAAGGTAGCGAATCACCGTCACACACCGGAAATCGAGCAAACACTGTCGATTTTGTCCGGTCAGAAAGTGATGATTACTTTTGTGCCGCATTTACTGCCCGTCAACAGAGGTATTCTGTCGACCTGCTACGCCAAAATCAAGGACGGCGTAACCTTTGAGCAAATCAGAGCGGCTTATGAAGATTTCTATCAAGATGAGTTTTTCATCCGTCTTTTACCCGATGGAGCCAACGCAGATATTCACAACATCAAGTATTCCAACTTCTGCGACATTTCGCTTCATTATGACAAACGCACCCATACGCTGATTGCCATTTCAGCCATTGACAACATGGTCAAGGGAGCGGCGGGACAGGCGATTCAGAACATGAATATTATCTTTGACCTGCCCGAAAACACCGGTCTGGTACTGGTACCGCCGGCGTTCTAAAACTTGACTGAAAGGGAAAAACGGTTATATCTGTCAAGTTAAAAGTTTTTCGCAAGCTTTTCAAAGGCTTGCGGGCGACACGAAGTTAGTCCCTTTAGGGAGTCCAGGGGCAGAGTCCTTGCTGGGAGGTTTGGAGGGCAACGCCCTCCAACATTAAGGAGGAGTAAAGAAATGGGATATCAGTATATAGAAGGGTCGGTAACGGCGGCGAAGGGATTTAAGGCGGCCGGTGTGCATTGTGGTATCAGGAAGAATAAAACCAAAAGGGATTTGGCACTGATTACCTGCGAAACCAAATGTACGGCGGCGGCGGTTTATACCACCAATTTGGTGCAAAGCTCACCGATTACCGTGACCAAAAAGAATTTGCAGAACGGTATGGCACAGGCGGTTATCTGCAACAGCGGCAACGCTAATACCTGTAATGCCGATGGCATGGAAAAAGCCGAAATGATGTGTACGCTCACCGCTCAGGCACTGGGTATTGATGCGGGTGACGTGATTGTCGGGTCTACCGGCGTGATTGGTCAGGTACTGCCGATTGAACCGATTCGGGACAGCATGGCACAGCTGGTCAGTGAATTGTCCGTGGACGGCAGCAGTGATGCCGCAGAAGCCATTATGACAACCGACACCGTAGCCAAGGAAGTGGCTGCTGAAACCATTATCGGCGGTCAAGTGGTCAGAATCGGCGGTATCGCCAAGGGAAGCGGCATGATTCACCCGAATATGGCGACTATGCTGTGCTTTATCACCACCGATGCGGCGATTTCTGCCGAGATGCTCCAAAAAGCCGTTAAGACGGCGGCAGACAAAACCTTTAACATGATTAGTATTGACGGCGATACCTCTACCAACGATACACTGTCGGTGATGGCTTCCGGTTTGGCGGGAAATGCTGAAATCGTGTCGGAAGGCGAAGATTACGATGCTTTTCTGGAAGTGCTGACGGCGGTGTGCAAAAAGCTGTCCCAAAAAATGGCGAAGGACGGCGAAGGTGCTACCAAGCTGTTAGTCTGCAAGGTCAGCGGTGCCAAGACCGAAAAAGATGCCAAGGGTGTGGCGAAGTCCGTTATTTGTTCCAGCCTGCTGAAGGCGGCGATGTTTGGTGCCGATGCCAATTGGGGTCGGGTGCTGTGCGCTATCGGCTATGCGGGCTGTGATGTCGATGTGCAGAAGGTCAATGTGTCGTTTGCGTCCAAGGCGGGAACGATTGCCGTTTGTCAAAACGGTGCGGGCATTGATTTCTCCGAGGAAACCGCCAAAACGATTCTGTCCGAGGACGAAATAGACATTTTAGTGACCTTGGGCGACGGAACAGGTTCAGCCGAAGCCTATGGCTGTGACCTGACCTATGAATACGTCAAAATCAACGGCGATTACAGAACCTGAAAACGCCGAAAGAATACTGAAAAGACAGGTGAAGAGAATGCGTAATATTTCCAATCAGGACAGAGCCAATGTGTTGGTGCAGGCCCTGCCGTATATTCAGAAATGGTCGGGCAAAACGATTGTCGTGAAATACGGCGGCAACGCTATGATCAGTCCCGAACTGAAAGAAGCTGTGATGAACGATATCGTTCTGTTACAGCTGATTGGTATCAATGTTGTTTTGGTGCATGGCGGCGGCCCCGAAATCAGCGGTATGCTGAACAAAATCGGCAAGGAAAGCCGCTTTGTGAACGGTCTGCGTGTCACCGATGCCGAAACCATCGACATTGTACAGATGGTACTGGCGGGCAAGGTCAACAAAAACTTAGTACAGCTGTTGGAACAGCACAGCGGCAAAGCCATTGGTCTGTGCGGTCTGGACGGACGCATGATTATGGCCGAGAAAAAAGCCTCCGGCATTGATCTGGGCTTTGTGGGAGAGATTACCGAAGTCAACACCGAAGTGATTGAAAACGCTACCAAAAACGGCTATATCCCGATTATCTCGACAATTGCCGGCAGTTATAACGGCGATGTCTACAACATCAACGCCGATTTGGCGGCGGCTCGTATTGCGGCTGAAATGAAGGCCGCCAAGCTGATTCTGATGACCGATATCCGCGGACTTCTGCGGAACAGGGACGATGAAAACACGCTGATTCCCGTGGTCAACGTCAGCGAAGTGCCGTCCCTCAAGCGGGAAGGCATCATTTCCGGCGGCATGATTCCGAAAATCGACTGCTGTGTGGAGGCTGTCCGCAGAGGCGTAAAACGAGCCCATATTATTGACGGACGTATCCCCCACTCTATTCTGATTGAGATGTTCTCCGATGAAGGTATCGGCACGATGTTCTATTGAGGTGCGGTATGGCGTATCCTGCTATGGTGCTGTTTGATTACGGCAATACAATTATAGAAGAAACGATTTGCGGCTTTGACCAGGGCAACGAAGTTTTGCTGTCGCTGGCGGCCGCTAATCCGAACCATATTACCCTGTCGGCCTTCCAGCCGAAGGTGGAGGAAATCATTTTCGGAATGTCGGCGAATATGGGCTGTCCCAACCGTTTTTATCAGCCCTATGAAATCAGTTGGCAGAGCATCTACCGCTATGTGTTCGAGTATTTCGGCATTTCCTTTGACCAGTCCTATGAGGAACTGGAAGAAATCTATTGGAACGCCGCCACCAGCGGACAGCCTGCCCGCCATATCCAAGAACTGCTGACCTTTTTGCAGGAACAGCATATCCGCACGGGCGTGGTCAGCAATATCATGCTGAAAGAACAAACCTTATGCCGCCGTATTGAGCGTTTACTGCCCGACCATCACTTTGAATTTATCATAGCTTCGAGTGCATATGCGTTCCGCAAGCCGCAGACAGCTTTGTTTGAATTAGCTTTGCGGAAAGCGGGGCTTCCGGCGGAAAAGGTATGGTTCTGCGGCGACAATCCCATTTGCGATATTGAAGGAGCGGCACAAGCCGGTTTACAGCCGGTTTGGTACCGCAAAACCTATAAGGCTACGGCAGACCTTGCCATGAAACTGCCGCCCGACCAATATCTCGCCATTGATGATTGGTCGGAATTGATAGAGATCATTCGCAGGAAGAAGGAAAAACCATGACATTTGAAACAATTAAAAACGATGAACAGCAATATATGGTTCACGCCTACGGACGGTTCCCCGTGGCACTGGTCAGCGGGAAAGGTGCTACCGCCGTGGACGTGGACGGCCAAGAATACATTGACTTTACCAGCGGCATTGGCGTGAATTCACTGGGCTACTGCGATGCCGGTTGGACCAAGGCGGTTTCCGAACAGGCGGCCACTTTACAGCATATCTCCAACCTGTACTATTCGCCCCTGCAAACAGAGGTGTCTAAAACGCTATGCGGACTGTCGGGAATGCAGAAGGTTTTCCTGTGCAATTCCGGTGCCGAAGCCAACGAGTGTGCGATTAAAATCGCCAGAAAATACAGCTTTGACAAGTACGGCGGGAGCCGCCAGAAAATTGTCACACTGGAAAATTCCTTCCACGGCAGAACGGTCACCACGTTAGCGGCTACCGGTCAGGACGTGTTCCACAACTATTTCTTCCCGTTCACCGAAGGCTTTGTTTTTGCCAAAGCCAATGACATCGCTGATTTACAGGCCAAACTGACCGATGATGTCTGTGCGGTATTCATGGAGCTGATACAGGGTGAAGGCGGTGTGATGCCGCTGTCCAAGGCGTTTGTAGAAGCGGCGGCGGCTCTGTGCCGTGAAAAAGATATCCTGCTGATGGTGGACGAGGTACAGACGGGTATCGCCAGAACCGGCCACTTCTTCTGCTATCAGGGCTACGGGATTCAGCCGGATGTTGTGACAGCGGCGAAGGGACTCGGCGGCGGTCTGCCGATTGGGGCGTGTCTGTGCGGCGAAAAGACCGCCGATGTCATGACTCCCGGCACCCACGGCACCACGTTCGGCGGCAACCCGATTGCCTGTGCGGCGGCCAAGGAAGTGCTGTCCAGAGTATCCACAGAGGCGTTTTTGCAGGAGGTCAGCGAAAAGGGTGCCTATATCCGTGAAAAGCTGATGACCATCGGCAACGTGAAAGAAGCACGGGGTCAGGGCATGATGATCGGCATTGTGACCGAAAAGGATAATGCCAAGGAAATGGCAGGCAAGTGTCTGGCTAACGGTTTGCTGATACTGACCGCCAAAAATCTCCTCAGACTGCTCCCGCCGCTGACCATCACCTATGAAGAAATTGACAAGGGCTTAGCGATTCTGAAAAAGACTATGGAGGCGTAAGAG
>CADCOZ010000319.1 GCA_902803125.1 uncultured Ruminococcus sp. | reverse complement strand
TGTGGCTCTCAACACAGAAACAACCGACAGAGATTATCTTTTTGGCAGACTGCTGTCGGTCATGCACCACATAGAGGACTATGTGAACTACAAGACGGACAACAAAGGCCGTGAAACCAACGCCATGAAGTATTGGTCGGCCTATGCCCAGAAGCCTGCCTACACCGCCAAACAGATTCGTGGCAGCCTCCAGCCCTATATCACGAAGCTGAACAGTTCCGCAAGAAACTATTACCAGTTACTGCTCGAAGACATTTTCGGCAAGCTGGAACAAACCAATGCCTTTACCAACGTACCCCTTCGTGAAAACTATCTCCTTGGCTACTACAGCCAGTCCGCCGCTTTCCGCACCAAAGATGCCGCCAACCAAGAAAAGGAGGAAAATGAAGAATGAGTACCTTAGCCAACAAAATTGATTTTGCCGTACTGCTCACTGTCCGTAAAGCCAATCCCAACGGTGACCCCCTCAGCGGTAACCGTCCCCGTGAAGATTTTGCGGGTTACGGTGAAATTTCTGACGTTTGCATTAAGAGGAAAATCCGTAACCGCCTGCAGGATATGGGCGAAAGAATTTTTGTCCAGTCCTCAGAGCGTTCCGATGACGGTGCCAAGAGCCTGCACGACCGTGCCGACAAGCTGCCTGTTTTGCAGGCCGCACAGAAAGCCAAGGATAATGAGGCCTTTGCCGCCGCCGCTTGTGTCGAGTGGATAGACGTGCGGGCGTTCGGCCAGGTGTTCGCCTTCAAGGGTTCCAACCTTTCTGTTGGTGTCAGAGGCCCCGTATCCGTCCGCACCGCCGAAAGCATGGACCCCATTGATATTTTCACCATGCAGATTACCAAAAGCGTCAACGGCGAAACTGGCGAGAAAAAGTCATCGGATACCATGGGTACCAAAAGCCGTGTAGAATTTGGTTTGTATGTTTTCTTTGGTTCTATCAATCCGCAGTTAGCGGAAAAGACCGGTTTTTCCGAAGAAGATGCCGAGAAGGTCAAGCAGGCATTGGCAACGCTGTTTGAAAACGATGCGTCCTCTGCCCGACCGGAAGGCAGTATGGAGGTACGCCGCGTGTACTGGTGGCGGCATAACTGTAAAGCGGGTCAATATTCGTCTGCACAGGTACACAGAAGTGTTGTGATTGAAAAGAAGGAAGGCATCATACAGCCGCAAAGCTATGAGGACTACACGGTAACGCTTCAGCCGCTGGCGGGATTAGAGCCGGAAATCTTAGAGCAGGAATGCCGCTGATGGACTATCGGGAAGAGGATTATCTGATGCTGTCGGGTATACAGCACTTTGCCTTCTGCCGCCGCCAGTGGGCGTTGATCGTTATCGAACAGCAGTGGGCAGATAATTATCTCACCATAGCAGGAGAACTCCTGCACGAAAATGCCCATGATAAGAGTTTCACGGAAAGGCGAGGCAAAAAGCTCATTACTCGTGGTATGCCGATTTATTCCCGCACGATGGGTATCAGCGGTGAATGCGATGTGGTGGAATTTATCCTTGACCCCAAAAACGGCGTACCGCTTTTCGGTCAGGAAGGCCGCTATCAGCCGGTGCCGATTGAATATAAGCACGGCATTCCTAAATTACCGGATTTCTTACAGCTGACCGCTGAAGTCATGTGTTTAGAGGAGATGCTGTGCTGTCAGATACCGGTCGGATATATGTATTACGAAAAGACCCGCCATCGGGAAAAGGTGGACATCACCGAAGAGCTGCGCCAACAGGTCAAACAGCTTTTTGAAGAGATGCATAACTATTATGCCAGAGGCTATACCCCCAAAGCCAAAAAAACGAAATCCTGTGCGGCTTGTTCTCTCAAGGATATTTGCCTGCCGTCTATGACCGCCAAGCCGTCAGCGGCCGCCTATATCCAACAGCGGATAGGGGAGGAGGATATATGAGAAAACTGAAAAATACCCTCTATATCACTGCTCCGGACGTGTATCTTTCACTTGAAGGCGAAAATGTTGTGGTGCTCATGGAGGACAATGTTAAGTCACGCTGTCCTCTGCACCATTTGGAATCCATTGTAACATTCGGCTTCCGAGGGGTCAGTCCGGCGTTAATGGCCAAATGTGCTTCAGACGGCATTGATTTATGTTTTCTGTCCGGTACAGGACGGTTTTTGGCAAGAATCAGCGGTCCCATGCAGGGAAACGTCCTGCTCCGGCGGGAACAATACCGACAGGCCGATGATGCTTCGGCTTCCCTGTCCGCCGCCAAAAGCTTTATCATCGGAAAGCTGTATAACAGCAAGTATGTGCTGGAACGAGCCGCCAGAGATTATCCGATGCGTCTGGATGTGGAACAGCTGAAGGATATTTCCGGACAGTTAAGCACGGCCATGCATAACGCACAAAACTGTACGGCCATGGATCAGCTCAGAGGTCTTGAAGGCGAAGCCGCCGCTCGTTACTTTTCGGTTTTTGACAGCTTGATCCTACAGCAAAAGGAAGATTTTTGCTTTACCGTAAGAAACAAGCGTCCGCCGCTGGATAATATCAATGCGATGCTGTCCTTTGCCTATTCTCTTCTGACCGGTATGTGTGCTTCTGCCTTGGAAACCGTAGGCCTTGACCCCTGTGTAGGCTTTATGCATACAGACAGACCGGGCAGAAAGTCATTGGCGTTAGACATCATGGAGGAATTGAGAAGCGTGTATGCCGACCGCTTTGTGTTATCTCTCATCAATAAACGAGTGATATCAGCAAAAGGTTTCCGCAAAATGGAGAGCGGTGCTGTTCTGATGGATGATGATACCAGAAAACTCTTTTTAAGCGAATGGCAGAAAAGAAAACAAGAGGTAATTGTCCATCCGTTTTTGAAAGAAAAAATAGAATGGGGTCTGATACCATTTGTTCAGGCTCAGCTGCTGTCCAGAATGATCCGAGGCGATTTAGATGCTTATCCGCCATTTTTGTGGAAGTAGGTGCAAAAATGTTTATCTTGATAACGTACGATGTCAGCACAGAAACACCGGAAGGCAAAAAACGGTTAAGAAAGATTGCCAAAGAATGCATCAATTACGGTCAGCGTGTACAGAACAGTGTATTCGAGTGCGAAATATCTTCAGCAGAATGGCTGAGGGTCAAAAAGAAGCTGACCGATATCATTGACGCCGAACAGGACAGCTTACGGTTCTATTATCTTGGCGACAGCAAAAAAGCCAAAAGAGAGCATATCGGAAAGAATCCGTCTAAGGATATGAACGGTTTGCTCATGGTCTAACCATTGGTGCGAAAGGGTAGTGTACATAAAATGCCGGGGACTTTCGCACCAGAAAAAGGGTATGATATATGATTGAAATTCACGTTTCGTATCCTCGTTATTCGCAGCAACAGAAAATTATGTATATGTTGCTTTATTTAGCAGTAGAATTAGCTATATTTTTGTCTGATTTTGCTGTCGCACCCCTCACGGGGTGCGTGGATTGAAATTTTGCTGGGGGAAATTACAAGGTTGAATTACGCGAAAGTCGCACCCCTCACGGGGTGCGTGGATTGAAATGTCACCCCCTTTCGCCGGATATCGCCGGCAGTATGTCGCACCCCTCACGGGGTGCGTGGATTGAAATAAC
>CADCOZ010000318.1 GCA_902803125.1 uncultured Ruminococcus sp. | reverse complement strand
TCAAGGATTTCCTTGTTAGAAAGCTGTCCTTTGCTTTTGCCCAGATTCATCAAATTGTTGAGAACGGTTCTTTTGTCAGGTTGTACTATCATACTCATACCTCCTGAAATTTCTTTCTTTCCTTGTTTTTGTGCGGACGGTCAGAGAAAACGCCGATAGGATCCGTCATCTTTTGGGTACTCAAAGTCAGCGAATTTTGAAGGGGGAGAAATAAATAATAAAGAATAACGAATAAAGAATAATGTTGATTTAGGTCAAGTCAGCTTTTTTAGGAAGGGGGTTTGGGGGATAACCCTTTTTTCACTTGAAAAAAGGGTTTCCCCCAACGGGGTTTGGGGCAGAGCCCCAACATTACTGTTTTTTGTTGAGGAGTTTACGCATTTGTTCACGCATGGTGTCGTCATCGGCTTCGGCAATTTGCTGGGGGGTGAGCTTGTCGGCTTCTTCCTGTAGGATTTCGATGTAGTCTTTGGCGGCTTCTTGGGGATGCTCTTCGGGCGGATGCGTGGCAAGGATTTTGGCAAGCCGACCGGTTTCTTCATCGGATAAGCTGTCCGAAATGTCCATCAGGGTAAAGTCATAGCCGTTGGCGGCTCTCTCCTGCAAGATTCGGTAGATCGTGCGGTGAAAAGATGTCGGAAATAACGCCGGCTTCAGCCGCTCAAAAACCGTGACCGCAATATCCGGATGCCCCATCAGCAGGGCTATCAGGGCATCTTCTGTGCTGGCTATCCGCAGATTGAACGCACCGTCTGAACGGCTCCAGTCCTGCGGTGCCGTTAGGTTACGCTGAATGGCTCTTTGCTGTTTTTTGGCCGTCTGCCGCTGCTGCATCTTGGTGTATTGCTCAACTCGCTGGCGAATGGCGTTCTTGTCTACGCTGAGTTCTTCCGCAAGCTGTGAGATGTAAATGTCCTTTTCAATGCTGTTGTCGATGGTGGCCAGCATCTGACAGGCTTCTGTCAGGAAATCAACCCGCTGTTGGGTGATGTCCAGCTGATAGTTGGCTTTCAGTTTGTGCAAACGGTAATCAATGTCACTGCCGCTTTTTTCCAGCAGCATACGAAAACGGGCGGGTCCCTGTTCACCGTGGGACTTCATGAATTCATCGGGGTCTTTGCCGTTGGGAACCGTTACAATCCGAATGGCCAGCCCCAGCGGCCGCAGAATGGAAATGGCTCGGGCGGTGGCTCGCTGACCGGCTTCGTCCGCGTCATAACAAATCACCACTTCATGACAGTAGTGTTTAATTATGAGAGCCTGCTCCTGTGTCAGAGCGGTTCCCAGCGTGGCAACGGCATTTTCAAAGCCTGCTTGGTGCAGGGCGATAACGTCCATGTAACCTTCCACCAAAATCAGCTGTCCGTCGGCTTTATTCTTGGCAAACTGAAGGGCATACAAATTGCGGCTCTTGTTGAACACCGGTGTTTCGGCGGTGTTCAGGTACTTTGGTTTGATGTCGGACATAATGCGTCCGCCAAAGCCGAGGACACGCCGCTGAAGGTCAATGATCGGGAACATAATGCGGTCACTGAACCGGTCATAAGGGCGGCCGCTTTGTGAAGCATTGGCCAGATTGGCTTGTATCAGTTCCGTGCCGGAAAAGCCCTTGCCCATCAGGTAATTGGTCAGTGCAAAGCGGGATTTCGGGGAATAGCCCAGCCCGAAATGGGTCATTGTTTTCGGCAGAAGCTGACGGCCTGTCAGATAATCAAGGGCTTCCTTGCCTTCGGGCGTATAAAGCTGCTGCACATAAAAGCGGGCGGCTTCCCGATTCGCTTCATAAATTCTTTGCCGCAGGCGATGGGCGTTTTTATCCTCGTTATTTTCCGGCACCGTGATACCGGCTTTTTGTGCCAGCCAACGGACAGCCTCTATGTAGTCCAAATGTTCCATTTCTTCCACAAATCGAATGGTATCGCCGCTGGCACCGCAGCCGAAACAATGGTACACATTCAATTCAGGCGATACACTAAAGGAGGGGGTATCATCGCCATGAAAGGGACATTTTCCCATCAGTCCGCGTCCGGACTTCTTCAGGGTAACGTATTCCCCAATCACATCGGCAATATTGATACGCCGTTTCAACTCCTGTTTGAAATCTTCTGATATATCCATAAAACACCTCCGTCATGTTGGAAGGCTTTGCCCTCCAAACCTCCCACCAAGGGCTCTGCCCTTGGAACCCGTTGGGGGAAACCTTTTTCTAACGAAAAAAAGGAGAGCGGGTGTCCAGTGGACACCTTGGCCGCAAGGCCAAAGCGACCGGACCGAGC
>CADCOZ010000317.1 GCA_902803125.1 uncultured Ruminococcus sp. | reverse complement strand
GGGGTTTGGGGGAACCCCTTTTTTCGCCAGAAAAGGGGAGTGCGGGTCTCCGGTGGAGACCTTGGCCGCAGGCCAAAGCACCCTGACCGAGCCGACAGGCGAGACTCCCCCAAGTGGCTGACCTTAGGAAAAGGAAGAAGGAAAGAGATAACTATGTCAGAACTGAATATTGTATTGGTGGAACCGGAAATTCCACCGAATACCGGAAATATTGCCCGTACTTGTGCGGCTACCGGTGCCAGACTGCATATTGTGAAGCCGATGGGCTTCACCCCAACGGATAAACAGCTTAAAAGAGCCGGTTTGGATTACTGGCATTATTTGGATATTACCTATTACGAAAATTTGGCGGATTTTTTTGCCAAGAATCCGGACGGCGTTTTTTATTATTTCTCCACCAAGGCCCCGCAGGCGTATACGGATATTGCCTATCCCGACAAGTGTTTTTTGGTTTTCGGCAAGGAAACCAAGGGTTTGCCGGAAAAACTGCTGTTTGATAATCCCGAAACCACGGTGCGTATCCCGATGTTAGGCGAAATTCGAAGCCTGAACCTGTCGAATGCGGCGGCGATTGCCGTCTATGAGGTACTGCGGCAGTGGGACTTTCCGACACTGCAAAATTTTGGACACCTACGGGAGTTTGACTGGGAAGCGGCCGGCGTTCAGCCGATTGACGGCTGATCAAAACACAAGAAAGGATTATGAGGAAAGAATATGATTACTGTATCGAATGTATCCATCAATTTCAGCGGCACACCGCTGTTTTCTGATGTAGACCTGAAATTTACGGACGGCAACTGCTACGGTATTATCGGGGCCAACGGAGCCGGCAAATCGACCTTTTTGCGGGTGCTGTCGGGCGATCTGGAACCGACCAAGGGTGAAGTGATTTTGCCCGAAAATACCAGAATGTCGGTGCTGAAGCAGGATCACTTTGCCTTTGATGAATATACGGTGCTGGATACCGTGATTTACGGCAATAAAAAGCTGTATGACATCATGAAGGAAAAAGATGCGATCTATCTCAAGGAGGACTTTTCGGAAGAGGACGGTATCCGTGCGTCCGAACTGGAAGCGGAATTTGCCGAACTGAATGGCTGGGAAGCGGAAAGCGATGCCTCCAAGCTGATTCAGGGCTTAGGTCTGCCGGAAGAGCTTTTGTATGCCTCCATGAGTACGCTGACCGGTAATGAAAAGGTGAAGGTGCTGCTGGCACAGGCACTGTTCGGTCATCCGGAAATTATTCTGCTCGATGAACCGACCAATAACCTTGATGTGCGGGCAATTGCATGGCTGGAAGACTTTATTATGGACTATGAAGGCACTGTTATTGTGGTGTCACATGACCGCCACTTTTTGAATACGGTTTGTACCCATATGGTGGATATCGACTATAATAAAATCAAGATGTATGTCGGCAACTATGAGTTCTGGTATGAATCTTCGCAGCTGATTCAGGCGATGATCAAACAGCAGAATAAAAAGACCGAAGAGAAAATCAAGGAATTGCAGAGCTTTGTACAACGGTTTTCAGCGAATAAGTCAAAGTCTAAACAGGCGACTTCCCGCCGTAAACTGTTGGAAAAGCTGAGTGTGGAGGAACTGCCCGCTTCCAGCCGCCGCTATCCGTTTGTCAGTTTTACCATGGATAGAGAAGTCGGCAAGGAAGTGCTGACCGTGGAAGGGCTTTCCAAAACTATTGACGGCGAAAAGGTGCTGGATAACGTATCATTCCGCATTGAACGCACCGATAAGGTAGCGTTTTTGTGTGAAAACGAAAACGCCGTGACCGCCCTGTTCGAGATTCTGACCGGTCACATGGAGCCCGATGCCGGTACTTATAAATGGGGCATCAGTACCTCACAGTCCTATTTCCCGAAGGATAATACCGCTTTCTTTGAAGGTAATCAGCTGTCGATTTTGGACTGGATACGTCAATATGTTCGGGGCAACGATGACACGGACACCTATCTCAGAGGTTTTTTGGGACGAATGCTGTTTTCGGGCGATGACGTTTTCAAGCCGGTGGAGGTATTATCAGGCGGCGAAAAGGTACGCTGTATGCTGTCCCGCATGATGATGTTCGGGGCTAACTGTCTGATTCTGGATCAGCCGACCAACCATCTGGATTTGGAATCTATCACAGCGGTGAATAAGGGCTTGCAGAGCTTTAAGGGCGTAGTGCTGTTTACGTCCCACGACCATGAGTTTATTTCTACGGTAGCCAACCGTATTATTGTTTTGGAACCGAACGGTATTCGTGACGTGACGGAATCCTATGATGAATATTTAGCGGAACGCTATCAGGTATAACGGACAGTTATTTCTCTCCCAAAAAACAGACCGATACGGAGGTGTCAGCATGAACAGAGCAGATGATTTTTTGGAGCATTACCGCATCTTGGAAGAAGAACTGAACAAAAAGTATCATTATGATGAAAAAAGCGGCAGTCCCGTGGTGCGTTTTTTGACCGAGAAGGAAAGCAAGCCTTATCGGGAAAAGCTGAATATGTGCCGTGAAATACGCAATTTTTTGTCGCACCATTCCGAACTGGACGGTGAACCGCTGGTGGAGCCGTCAGAAGGGATCATCCGCTTTTTGGAGGAAGTGACCGATTATTTACGCCGTCCGCCGCTGGCGCTGTCGTTTGCCACGCAGTTTGCGGATATCCTGAAGGCTTCTCTGAAAAACAAGGTGGTCACGGTCATGAAAAAAATGCAGAAGTCCGGGTTTTCTCATGTGCCGGTGCTGGACAACGGGGTCATTATCGGCATCTTCAGTATCAGTACGTTTTTCAGCTATGCCCTGCGGCATAATCTTACGGCCTTGCAGGACGATATGCTGATTGAAGACTTTGCGGAACTGCTCCCGCCGGACAAGCACGAAAACGAACGTTTCTTATTTGTGTCGCCGGATACAACTCTGTTCGATGTCAAAAACGAATTTGAAAAGTGCAGTCAGCGAAGCAAGCGTCTGGCCGTCATTTTCATCACCGACAACGGCTCTGTCGGCGGCAGAATTTTGGGTATGCTCACCCCTTGGGACGTTGTTAACGAACACTGAGTGGGGCTTTGTCCCGCCCTAAATTCGCTGTGTTTTGATAGACGAAAGGACGAAGAGGTGCTGAGCCGTTAGCCGTGAACGAAGGCTGCCCTTGACGGTCAGCACGCCTTATGAGGTACGGCAGCCTATCAACCCAATTCGAAGGCAGGAGGAAGTTTATGAGTGACAGAAAAAAAGTATTGGTGGCGATGAGCGGCGGTGTGGACAGCTCGGCGGCGGCACTGCTGCTGAAAAAGGATTATGATGTTATCGGGGTAACGATGCGGCTGTTCACCAATGAGGATATTCAGCTGGATAAACAAAAAACCTGCTGTTCACTGGATGATGTGGAGGATGCCCGCCGTGTAGCACATCAATTAGGCTTTGCCCATTATGTGCTGTCCTTTGGGGATCGTTTCAAGGAATGTGTGATTGACCGCTTCAACCGTGCCTATATGCAGGGCAAAACGCCGAACCCCTGCATTGACTGCAACCGGTTTATTAAATTTGATGCCCTTCTGCGGCAGGCCTTGCTTTTGGGACAGGATTATATTGCCACGGGTCACTATGTCCGCAGACGCTATGATGCGGAAACCGGCCGCTATCAGCTTTTGAAAGGGGCAGATGCTTCCAAAGACCAAAGTTATGTTCTTTACGGCATGACGCAGGAGCAGTTATCACACACGCTGTTTCCCGTGGGTGAGCTGACAAAGGAACAGACCAGAGCCTTGGCACAGGAAAACGGTTTGCTCAATGCCCATAAACCGGACAGTCAGGATATTTGTTTTGTGCCGGACGGCGATTATGCCCGCTTTATCGAATCCTACACGGGACAGACGTTCCCCAAAGGCAATTTTATTGATAAAGACGGTCATATCCTCGGCCAGCACAACGGGATTATCCGTTATACCATCGGTCAGCGTAAAGGTTTAGGTGTGGCGTTTGGCAAGCCGATGTATGTTATCGCCAAAGAGGCCGCCGCCAACACGGTGACACTTGGCACGAACGAAGATCTTTTTGCCGATACCGTTACCGCCGAAGAAGTCAATTGGCTTTCAATTCCCTGTCCGGATGCTCCCCTGCGGGTAGAGGCCAAAGTGCGGTATAACCAGCAGGCACAGCCGGCTACCCTGTATCCGCTGGCAGATAATTGTGTTCAGGTGATTTTCGACAAGCCCCAGCGAGCCATCACGCCCGGTCAGGCTTTGGTGTGCTACAGCGGCGACTTGGTTCTCTGCGGCGGCCGCTTGGTGTGATGCCGCCGGTTGCTTGGGAAAATCGATTTCCGTGGTGGGATACGAACCTCCGCTGTATTTTCCGCAGGAGAATACAG
>CADCOZ010000316.1 GCA_902803125.1 uncultured Ruminococcus sp. | reverse complement strand
CGTCCTCGGCGGGATTCGAACCCACGGCCTTTCGCTTAGGAGGCGAACGCTCTATCCTGCTGAGCTACGAAGACATTTTATCTCCGCCAGCAGCTGATTGATTCCAGCAACGGCAAGGTACTTTCTAAGTTTACTGCAAAAAGATGATTTTGTCAAGGGGTTTACACTGTTTTTTATAAAAAAATTAGCAAGAAATTTCAGTCTTCCTGATGAAAAGAAACGCTGTATCCGGACAATACTTCGTTTTTCTCAAGCCCCAAGCGGCTTTTCATGCGGACTTCCTTCATACACGCCAACCGCACGGGAACAATCATCAGCGGTTTCCAAAACAGCTTCAGGAAATATCCCCACCGCTGCATTTTACTGACTGTATGCATCATGAGCCTTTCAAAAAAAGCTCTGCTATTGATAAAGGGAAGAAATTATGATACAATAGGCTCTATCATCATCGAAGCAAAAGAATCTTACACGCAACCCAACGATACGAGGTTCAGAAAAGTATTGGCACAGACAAACATTTGACCCGTCAAACACTTGAAAGACAACAACACAGCGAATTTTGGAAGGGGGGTTGGGGGAAACTTTTTTTTCGCCAGAAAAAAGTTTCCCCCAAGTGGCTGTCGGTTAAGAAAGACTTCCCCCAACGGAATCACTGTCAAGCCGGAAAAAGGAGGAACTAATAGGATGAAAACGTATACGACCCTGCTGATGGATGCAGATGATACGATATTTGACTTTCCACAATGCGAATTTAACGCTTTGCGGGCGACATTAGAAAACTTTGGTTTGCCGTTTAACCAAACCGCTTATGACCGATTCACCCATATCAATGCCGCTTTATGGAAACTGTTCGAAAAAAATCAAATCACCCGCAGTGAACTGCGGCTTAAACGTTTTTCAGAGCTCATCGAACAGTGCTTCGCCGGTTATGACCATGCAGAAGCGCTGGCCGATGAATACGTTCGCTGTCTGGCCGAACAAGCCATTTTTCTTCCGGAAGCCCCCGAAGCCCTTCGCCGTTTATCTGCGGTGTATGATATCTATATCATCACCAACGGACTCAAAACCGTTCAGCGGAAACGCTTTGAAGAGTCGGGATTGTATGCCTATATCAAGGACTGCTTTATTTCTGATGAAATGGGCGTACAAAAGCCGATGAAGGCTTATTTTGACAGGGTTCTTGCACAGCTGACCGAAAAAGACCCCAAAAACATTCTGGTCGTTGGGGATTCGCTGACCTCCGATATGCAGGGCGGCAAAAACGCCGGATTAGACACCTGTCTATATGACCCGCACCACAAGGTGACACTTCCCCATCCCCTGTGTACCTATCGCATTGACCGCCTGTTACAGCTGCTGAACCTCTCGGCTAAGCAGAAAGGAGTCGAAGAAAATGGCAGAATTTCGGGTTGATGAAGCCTTAGACGGCATTACCGTACAGCATTTTTTGCGGCGGCACTGCGGGGTTTCGGCTCGTCTGCTGGCTAAATTGAAGCGTACCGAAAACGGAATGACCGTTAACGGAAAGACGGTTCGCAGTATTGATATCCTGCACGGCGGCGATAGGATTTGTCTGACGTTTCCGCAGGACGATTCCGCTATTGAACCGGTATCCCTGCCGCTCGATATCGTCTATGAAGACGACACCCTGTTAGTGGTCAACAAACCGCCGTTTCAGCCGGTACATCCGGTGCATGGCCACCGCACGGATACCTTGGCAAATGCCGTGATGGATTATCGCCGTCAGAAGGGCGAAACCTACACGTTCCGAGCCGTGAACCGACTGGATAAGGACACCTCCGGACTGGTGCTGATTGCCAAAAACAGCTTTGCCCATACGTTTTTAGCCACCCATACCCAAAAACGCTACAATGCCCTTTGTGAAGGATATTTATATAACAGCGGCACGATTGACACACCGATACACCGTCAGGAAGGTTCGATCATACGCCGTGAAGCAGGCACAGACGGTCACCCCAGCATTACACACTATACCGCTGTCTGGCAAGCGTTTGACCACACTTTTTTATCCATTTGGCTGGAAACAGGCCGCACCCACCAAATCCGCACTCATTTTTCGAGCATCGGTCACCCGTTGGCAGGCGATGATTTATACGGCGGCCACCGAACGATTTTTCAGCGGCAGTGTCTGCACTGTGCCGTCCTACAGCTGACCCACCCGCTGACACGGGAAGAACTGGTTTTTCACTGCGAACCGGAAAACTGGCGAAAAATGCTGGAAGATTTTTGGGCATAACACGGTCATAAAACACAGCGGCGGTTCATATATTTATCTTGTCACGGCTTCCATTCTTGATACATACATAGCGAACCGATGCCAAAAAATGTCACCCGCAGAGTTTGTTAATTTTTTGATACCGTACAGCACAAATAATCGGCAAGTTGTCCCGACAGATGTAAAATATCCTTTGCGGCCGGCACAAAACCAAAGAAGCGGAATAAAATATAATGTGTTGAGCATGGAAGAAATGATTATTTTTCCCTTAAGAAGGGCAAAATACAAGTATCGGCACATCTTATTCAGCGGCCTGAGCCGCCAAAGATTCGGAGCGTGAAAAGGATATGAACATCAGACGAGGCGACATTTATTACGCCGATTTAAGTCCCGTTGTCGGTTCGGAGCAGGGCGGCATACGGCCTGTTCTGATTATCCAGAACGACATAGGCAACCGTTTTAGTCCGACCGTTATTGCGGCGGCCATTACCAGTCGGGAGTCCAAAGCCAAACTGCCGACACATATCCGTCTGTATGCGGATAACAGCGGTCTGTCAAGAGATTCCGTTGTCTTATTGGAACAAATCAGAACCCTTGACAAAAGACGGCTTAAAGAAAAAATGGGTTCCCTCAACCACTACGACATGGTCAAAGTCGATGCCGCTTTAGCCGTCAGCTTCGGCCTCGGCACTGAATCCCCCGAAAAAGCCGTCAGCAACGCCTGACAAGTGTTGGAGGGCTTTGCCCTCCAAACCTCCCACCAGGGGCTTTGCCCCTGGACCCCACCAAGGGCTCTGCCCTTGGAACCCGTTGG
>CADCOZ010000315.1 GCA_902803125.1 uncultured Ruminococcus sp. | reverse complement strand
GTACGCTCTGCACTATAAGTCCTCGACCGATACGGAATGGAAGAGTGCAGCAGCTCTCAGCACCAACACCAAGATGACCTTTAAGCCGGCCGCCTATGATACCTATTCTTTGCGTGTGACCGTGAAGGATGCCAAGAAGAAGGCCGCTTATAAGTACATCACGCTGACGGTCAATCCGCCTGCCTTGAAGAATACCTCCACGATTTCTGCGTCAACGATTACGGTCGGTTCTTCTGTGACCGTGACAGGTTCGGCCACCGGCGGTTACGGCAGTTATCAGTATGCCCTGCACTATAAGTCCTCGACCGATACAGAATGGAAGAGTGCCGTGGCTCTCAGCACCAACACCAAGATGACCTTTAAGCCCAAGACGTATGATACCTATTCTCTGCGGGTAACGGTCAAAGATGCCAAGAAGAAGGCCGCTTATAAGTACATTACGCTGACGGTCAATCCGAAAGCCCTGACAAATACTTCCACGATTTCGGAAACCTCTGTTACCGTAGGCACCACGGTAACCATTACCGGTTCGGCGACCGGCGGTTACGGCGGTTATCAGTATGCTTTGGAGTATAAGTTCGGCAGTGCATCCGATTGGACAAGTTCGGTTGAACTCAGCACCAACACAACCATGACCTTCAAGCCTACCCGTTCCGGCACCTATTCTTTGCGTGTAACGGTGAAGGATGCGAAGAACAAGGCCGCTTATCAGTACATCACGCTGACCTCTAACCCCAAGCCCCTGACGAATACTTCCAAGCTGTCCGCTACAGAAATTACTTTGGGACAGACACTGACCGTCACCGGCTATGCCTCCGGCGGTACCCCCAGTTATCGTTATGCTCTGGAGTATAAAGGCTACGGCGATACCGAATGGCAGTCTGCGGTTCCGCTGGGAACAGCCACCAAGATGCTGTTCAAGCCCACCAAGAAGGACACTTATTCTTTGCGTATCACCGTGAAGGATGCCAAGGACAAGACTTGTTACAAATTCGCCAATTTAGTTGTCAAATAACACGTTGACTTTTCACCGACAGACAAAAGCAACGCCCGCCGATTCTGAAACGAACCGGCGGGCGTTGTTTATGATATCTGATCCATACTGTCAATCGGAAAGGCGGTTCCTTTTAACTCCCCCTCTTTGAGGAGGATGTCAGCTCTGCTGACAGGGGGAGTACGCCGACATTTATCATCAAACACACGCTGTTTATTTGCATTTCCAGATATGGCTGGAGTAGGGAGCCAATTCACTGCCGCCGCCGAAATCATGCACCTTTCCGGTCACAAGGTCATCGGCCAGACCATAGCCGGCATCAAAATGGGCGGTATAGGGCTGGTCATCGGCATTGATGGCCACAAAGACCCGCTCGCCGTCAAAATCACGCTGAATGACGCATTGTTTATTGGTCAGGACGGGGATTTTGATATCGCCGTAGCAAAGAGCTTTCAGTTCTCTGTGAGCCTTGGCCAAACGGCGGATATGCTCGGTGATGTCAGCGGTTTCGGGCGCTTCAAAGGCAGGCCGCAGAGCGGGGTCACCGTCTTTCTTTTCGGCTTTGGCACCCCATTCACTGCCGTAATAAATGCAGGGAATGCCCGGCATACCAAACAGCAGGGTATAAACCAGCGGCAAATGCTTCGGATTGGTCAGAATGCTGGCAATACGGGTCACGTCATGGTTATCGGCAAAGCAAAGCAGGTGCATTCCACGGTACATACACCAGTTTTCGGGACCGAAACGGTTTTTCAGCGAATGACAGATTTCAAACATATTCATCGAATTGAAGCTGGAAAACAGTCCCTTATAGCACTCATAGTTGGTGGCCGAGTGCAGCATATCCTGATTGACCCAGCGGGAATAGTCGCCGTGCAGGAGTTCACCGATGAGGAAGAAGTCCTCTTTCAGTTCGTTGGTGAAGCTGCGAAGCCGCCGCAGAAAATCGAAATCCAGACAATAAGCCACGTCCAGACGAATGCCGTCAATGTCAAAGGTATCTACCCAGAATTTCACGGCCTGCAAAAGATAATCCACCACCGCCGGATTCTTGAGATTGAGTTTGACTAAATCGTAGTGACCTTCCCAGCCCTCATACCATAAGCCGTCGTTATAGGCGTTGTTGCCGTCAAAATTGATGTGGAACCAGTCTTTATAGGGGGAATCCCATTTTCTTTCGCAGACATCGCGGAAGGGCGGGAAGCCTCTGCCCACATGGTTGAACACGCCGTCCAACACCACACGAATGCCTTTTTTGTGCAGGGCCTCACAGACCTGTTGGAAGTCCTCGTTGGTGCCTAAACGACAGTCAATTTTGCAGTAATCTCTGGTGTTATAGCCGTGTGTATCCGATTCAAAAACCGGGGAGAAATAAACGGCATTACAGCCAAGCTCCTCGATATGATCGACCCAGTCCAGCACCTTCAATATGCGGTGTGTTTGTACGCCGTCATTTTCAAACGGCGCTCCGCATAAGCCGAGCGGATAAATCTGGTAAAATACTGCTTCATAACCCCAATGTTTCATG
>CADCOZ010000314.1 GCA_902803125.1 uncultured Ruminococcus sp. | reverse complement strand
GGATAGCGATAACAACTACGAGTTCAACGAGGGTGAAGCCTTTTTTGCTCTGCTTAGCGAGCAGTTTCTGTTGGAGAGTCATGATAGATTACCTCTTTCTTTAATAAATTTTAGTGTGAACTCACCGCCTTGAAGGGTGAAGCGGTTCGTTCATCCGTTGAATATATATTAACTCTTTATTAACAAAATGTCAATAGTTTTTTTCGGATTTCCCTCAAAAAACGCGTAAAACATACGGCTGTTTTTTTGTGCATTTTACCGTTCAAAATTGGCTCTCATGCGGTTTTTTACCCCTTTTTTATCTATATTGCTTTAACATAAACGATTTTTTTATGCCTTATACCGAAAATAAATTATGAACAAATTATTTTCTTGTTCATAGTCAGTTCATAATTCCCGCTTTTTTGTTTATCAATTCTGCATATTATTTTTAAATAGACCTTTCTTTTTATGGTAGAAACCATCATGTTGGTCATTGTTTCTTTACCGTTTGTTCATAATTTATCGGCAAAAAAGACGGCCTGCCCAAAAGCGACCGTCTTTTCTTGTTTCAATTTTCTGCCTGAAGGGCCGAGACCGCCTGCTCAAACTCCTCCACGGTCATATCCGCATACATGGCCGCCTGCGCCAGTGTAAGAAGTCCGTCCTTGATTTGCCGCAGCAGGGTTTTTAACATTCCTTCCGCACGGCCTTCTGCACGACCTTCTGCACGACCTTCTGCACGGCCTTCTGCACGGCCTTCATTATGAATAGTGTCATAGATTTCACACATCGTAATGCCTCCTTCCTTTATTTTGTCCGGCATAGAATTATACTCTTCTCTGAAACGGTCATCGCCCGCAAAAATACTGATCATATCCAGCACTTCATTGGGATGCTCCAGTTTCTTATCGGTCGGATGATAGTCTGTTTCGGTATTCAGTGCATAGAAAAACTCCGCAATCGCCTGAAAATCAGATTGGAACTGACGAATCTGTTCCGGCGTTAAATCCCGAACCGCATAAAAATTCATTTTATAATCATTGACAAACGGCAGCAGCATCGGCGGTATATCCAAACACGAATGCAGGGTTTTGCCATATGTCCATTCTTTTTTGCCGAAATAGATGACCAGCGTTATCACCGGATAACCCTTCTCCCCTTTGGGCTGAACATCATACTGCTTCCTGTAAGAAGCTCCGTCATATCCGACCAAACGAAGCGGCATCCATTTGTCGGGCTTCTCCTGGTTTTCCAAGGCAAACACAATTTTAAAGCGGGCGTGACTCCAATATTTCGACACATCACGTTCCTGACCGTGAATTTTCCCGTCTGCTTTATACTGCGACTCGGTATCGGCGGGTGTCAGTTCATCAGGTCTAACCACTATCTTTCCGTTGAACAACAGTACATTCAAAATATCGGCAAAGACACTGTTATAGGATTCCAGCGTTTTGCTGATGCGGTCTTTTTCTGCCAATCCAAACACCTCCTTTTCTCAAACTCTCTGCCATTATTATATACCAATCTTCAAAAAGATGCAATATGCCGACCCGCCAAAAAAGCCGTCAGTCCTGCAAAAGACTGACGGCCGCTGTGGGTTAACTATTCTGATGTGTTAGCTGGTCTTAATAAAATCTCCCAAAACGGTTGTGGACGTAATCGCCGTTGTGGTGGCACTGTCATAGACAACCACCGTCCCATCACTGTCATAACCGTAGAAAGTAGATCCGCTGTTGATCTGGTCTTTAATTTTGCTCAAACCGGCATATTCACACGCATTGATAACCGTTGCATTGGAAGCGGCCACTTTTCTGGGGGCCTGCTTGGCATTCGGCGGCGGCAAATTGCTCTGCGTGGAGGCTCCCTTTGCGGAAGAATTCACCACACCCGACAGCACCAATGCATGATACTCCCGACAAGCCTGATTCAGCGTAGAAGCATCTACCTCATCGGAGGTTTTTGTGGCGGCCGAAAGCATATTATACACCAGCGGTATGGCGATCGCCGCAATAATGCCCAAAATAGCAATCACAACCACTAACTCTACCAGTGTAAAGCCTTTTTTTCTGTTTTTGATTCGACTGTTTTTCCATTCTGCTATTGCTTCCATAACAATACCTCCCGTCCTATTGTTTCTCCTTCATTCGTTAACTTTCTTACTATCATGATAACAAAATTTAACCATTTGTCAATAGTTTGTTAACAAATTCGCCGTTTTGCTTAAAAAAGATTGTGATTTTTATTGCTTTTCATCAACACAAAAACAGGTATCGTCTTTGAAAACGATACCTGTCATTGAACATTTTTTTATCTTCCTAAAATCATACGCTGTATTCAAACGATCCCTATACACCCTATAGAACGATTTGGATTATCCGAAACGAAATCAAACATACCGCTTTCCGTTCTCAGTTCGTTTGTAAGCCCAACCGCCGCTGTCAGCAGTAGAGCGGGAAACGGGTGCAGATATCGTTAACGCCTTCACGGATAAGCTCCGCAGAACCTTCAAAGTCATTGAGTGCCAGCGTGATATACTCAGCAATCTTATCCATCTCGGCCACACCAAGACCACGGGTTGTTACAGCCGGTGTGCCAAGACGAACACCGCTTGTAACAAACGGGCTTCTGTGTTCATTCGGCACCGTGTTCTTGTTAGCGGTAATCTGTACTTCGTCCAAGCGGCGTTCCAGTTCCTTGCCGGTCACTTCACTTTCTGTTAAATCAAGCAGCATGACATGGTTGTCTGTACCGCCTGACACTAACTTATTGCCTCTCTTCAGCAAGCCATCGGCCAGGGCCTGTGCATTTCTGACAATGCTTTCTCCATAGGTTCTGAACTCCGGCTTGAGAGCCTCGCCCAAACAAACCGCCTTGGCCGCAATCACGTGCATCAACGGACCGCCTTGTGTGCCGGGGAATACCGCCTTATTGATGTCTTTGGCATATTCTTCGGAGCAAAGGATCATACCGCCTCTGGGACCTCTGAGGGTTTTGTGGGTGGTAGTGGTAACAAAATGAGCATAGGGAACCGGATTGGGATGTACACCGGCCGCCACAAGTCCGGCAATATGTGCCATATCTACCATCAGATAAGCACCGCAGGCATCGGCAATCTCTCTGAACCGCTGGAAATCAATGATTCTCGGGTATGCACTGGCCCCGCAGACGATCATTTTCGGCTTATGCTGCATAGCCAATTCATAGACCTTATCATAGTCAATTCTGTGGGTAACCGGATCCACCCCGTAAGAAACGAAATTAAAATACTTGCCGGAAATATTGACAGGAGAACCATGTGTCAGATGACCGCCCTCAGAAAGTGTCATACCCATCACGGTATCACCGGGCTGGAGCATCGCAAAATAAACAGCGGTGTTAGCCTGTGCACCGGAATGCGGCTGAACATTGGCAAATTCCGCACCGAACAGCTGACAAGCTCTCTGTCTGGCAATATCTTCCACCACATCAACATACTGACAGCCGCCATAGTATCTCTTGCCGGGATATCCTTCCGCATACTTGTTGGTCAGTACCGAACCCATCGCCGCCATAACCGCCGGAGAAACAATATTTTCGGAGGCAATCAGCTCAAGATTTCTCTGCTGTCTTTTCAGCTCGTCCTGCATAGCGGCGGCCACGTCACTATCGTACTGTGCAATAAAGCCTATGGTATCCATTAAATCATTATACATCGGTCAAATCTCTCCCTATAATATATTAGCAAGCACTATTATACACTATCGTTCCCGTAAAATCAAGAAATTCCGCTGTAAAATCGTATTTTTTGTGTTTTTCCTCTCAAAGGCCTTTTGTCAACGAAAACTTTATCAATTATTAACACTATCTTAACAAATTGCCCGCCTTAATGTACTATACTATGAATGTACCAAGGAAACGGAGCCGCACCGTTTTGGTACTGACCCTCCTTGATTCTCCTTATATAGCACGAAAGTTTAGTGTCCGAGCCGCCGCAGGCTGCGGACGCTTTTCTTTTTCCTCCCGAAACCCACGGAATGTTGGAGGGCTTTGCCCTCCAAACCTCCCACCAGGGGCTTTGCCCCTGGACCCCACCAAGGGCTCTGCCCTTGGAACCCGTTG
>CADCOZ010000313.1 GCA_902803125.1 uncultured Ruminococcus sp. | reverse complement strand
CCTTTTCTGGCGAAAAAAGGGGAGCGCGGGTGTCCGGTGGACACCTTGGCCGCAAGGCCAAAGCGCCCTGACCGAGCCGACAGGCGAGACTCCCTCAAGTGGCTGTTCTGAGAAAAAACGCCCCGATACGATGATCGGAGCGTAACAGAGGAAAGCTATTTTATTCGGTAAACAGCGGTGTGGAATAATATCTGTCGCCGCTGTCGGGCAGGAGAGCCACAATGGTCTTGCCTTTATTTTCGGGACGTTTGGCCAGTGTCAGAGCGGCCCATAAAGCGGCTCCGGAGGAAATACCGACCGATACGCCTTCTTTGACGGCTAACAGCTTGGCCGTTTCAAACGCCGCTTCATTGGCTACCGGAATGATTTCGTCATAAATAGCCGTGTTCAAAACAGCCGGAACAAAGCCGGCACCGATACCCTGAATCTTGTGGGGGCCTGCTGTGCCTTTGGACAGCACCGGAGAGCTTTCCGGCTCCACGGCTACCACCTTCACGTTGGGATTCTGAAGCTTGAGATACTCACCCACACCGGTTACCGTACCGCCTGTACCGACACCCGCTACAAAGATATCTACGTTTCCTTCGGTGTCATTCCAGATTTCGGGGCCTGTGGTCGAACGGTGTACCGCAGGATTGGCCGGATTGACAAACTGTCCGGGAATGAAGCTGTTCTCAATGGAAGCGGCTAATTCCTCTGCCTTGGCAATCGCACCTTTCATGCCCTTGGAACCGTCTGTCAGTACCAATTCGGCCCCGTAGAACTTCAGGATATTTCTTCTTTCTACACTCATTGTTTCGGGCATGGTAATAATCAGCCGATAGCCCTTGGCCGCCGCTACTACCGCCAAACCGATACCGGTATTGCCGGAGGTCGGTTCAATCAGGGTCGTGCCTTCCTTGATCAGGCCTTTGGCTTCGGCATCTTCAATCATGGCCTTTGCTACTCTGTCCTTGACACTGCCGGCCGGATTGAAGTATTCCAGCTTGACAAGCACCGTTGCTTCTAACTGCTGATCCTTTTCAACGTTGACAATCTCCACCAGCGGTGTACCGCCGATCAATCCAAGTGTTCCTTTGTAAATGTTTGACATAATGAATTCCTCCTTACTGAATAGCCGCAAAAGCGTTCTCTAAATCTGCGATAATATCATCTATATGCTCGGTTCCGAATGTGTTTATCATGGTGACGAAACGAAAAAGACCATAAAGAATGCCCGAAGGCTTTTTGCTCCCGGGCATCATGGCATCAGACAAGAACATACTGCATCAACAACATCGTTCTGACATACAGTGCATGGCAAACCGGCCGAATGCACCCGCCACTGGACAAGCCCGGGAGTACAGCATTCGACAACACATGATAAACTTCTGCTCGGATGTTGTGATCTTCAGCATGATAATGACTCCTTTCGATGGAATGAATGGCTCCCAAGCAAATGGAACCAACCTATCATTCATATGGGTTTTTCTTGGGAACAATGCTATTATACAACAATCAGCCTACTGTGTCAATAGGTTTTTTGAAAAAATTACTGAAATCAATTTTGTTCCGTTAGTTCCTTGGAAAGAAACCTTTTTCTGGCGAAAAAAGGTTTCTCCTTCCAAAATTCGCTGATTGGTAATCCGGCCACACTCTTTCGGTGTACCTGCACTGCCGAAAAAGTGTGGCTGTCTGTTGATAGCATCCATATTCTCCCCACCGCTCAGCGGGGAATTTATTCCAAGTCTGTCAGGGATTCTGTTCCTTTCCCCTGCCAATCAATGAAGAAAACGCTGTATCCGCCGGCTTTTCCGTTTTTCTTCTATCGGAAACCGGTCACTTATAAAGCCTCTTTCATGGCACGGACAAAATCACCAACAGGAGCGGGTGCCTCTTGGCCATACTGTTCAATCAGCTTGACAATGGCTGAACCGACAATGACACCATCGGATACCGCCGCCATATCATGTGCCTGCTGAGGGTTTGAAATACCAAATCCAATGGCTACGGGAATATCTGTATACTGACGGATCACCTTGACAATCGCAGACAAATCTGTTTTGATCTCGCTTCTCACACCCGTAACACCCAAACTCGACACCAAATAAATAAATCCTTCCGCTTCTTTGGCAATCATGCCGATACGGTTTTCGGATGTGGGGGCAATCAGCGAAATAAGGGCCACATCATACTGATGACAAACCGACAGAAATTCTTCCTTTTCCTCAAAGGGAATATCGGGCAGAATCAGACCGTCAATGCCGATATCCGCACAGGTTCCGATAAACTTTTCGGCTCCATAGGAAAACACTACGTTCGCATAGGTCATAAAGACCAGCGGCACGGTAACATCTTTTCTCAGCTCACGCACCAAATCAAAAATCTTGTTGGTGTTAACACCGCCCTGTAAGGCACGGAGATTCGCTCCCTGAATCACGGGTCCCTCGGCGGTCGGGTCGGAAAACGGAATGCCGAGTTCAATCAGGTCGGCTCCGTTGGCGGCAGCCGCTCTGACAACAGCCGCTGTGGTGTCAAGGTCGGGGTCACCGCAGGTAATAAAAGGAATAAAGGCTTTTCCCTTGGCAAACGCCTGTTGTATTTTAGTCATAAATATCCTCCCCTTTGTAGCGGGCAATCGCCGCACAGTCCTTATCACCACGTCCGGAAATCGTGATGACGATGATCTTGTCCTTGTCCATGGTCGGTGCCAGCTTCATCGCATACGCTACCGCATGAGCCGATTCTATCGCCGGAATAATGCCCTCTGTCCGTGATAAATACTCAAACGCCTGAACGGCTTCATCGTCCGTGACGGCAACATATTCCGCTCTGCCGATATCGTGGAGATAGGCGTGTTCGGGGCCGACACCCGGATAGTCCAAGCCTGCCGAGATAGAATAAACCGGTGCAATCTGTCCCATATCGTCCTGACAGAAATAGGACTTCATGCCGTGGAAAATGCCCAGCTTACCGGTGGAAATCGTTGCCGCTGTTTCAAAGGTATCAATGCCGCGTCCGGCCGCTTCACAGCCGATCAGCCGAACACCTTTATCTTCAATAAAGTGATAGAAACTGCCGATGGCATTGGAGCCGCCGCCGACACAAGCCAATACGGCATCGGGCAGCCGTCCTTCCTTCTCCAGTATCTGCCGCTTGGTTTCTTTGGAAATGACCGCCTGAAAATCCCTGACAATGGTCGGAAACGGGTGCGGTCCCATGACAGAACCCAAACAGTAATGGGTATCGTCAATGCGTTTCGTCCACTCACGCATCGCTTCGGAAACCGCATCCTTCAGAGTCGCCGTGCCGCTTTTGACCGGCACAACCTCTGCACCCAACAGCTTCATGCGGTATACATTCAGTGCCTGCCGTTTGGTGTCCTCTTCCCCCATAAATACCACGCATTCCATGCCCATCAAAGCCGCCGCTGTGGCCGTGGCCACACCATGCTGACCCGCTCCTGTTTCGGCAATCAGGCGTGTTTTGCCCATTTTCTTGGCCAACAGTGCCTGACCGAGAACATTGTTGATTTTATGAGCGCCGGTATGGTTCAGATCCTCCCGCTTGAGATAAATTCTTGCACCGCCCAGAGCCGCTGTCAGGTTCTCCGCATAGTAAAGCCGTGAAGGCCGGTTGGCATATTCGTTGAAAAGGGTTTCCAGTTCCCGACAAAAATCGGGATCATCTTTATAGCGGTTATACGCTTCTTCCAGTTCGATAACAGCATTCATCAGGGTTTCGGGAATGTACTGTCCACCGTGCATACCGAAACGTCCGTTTGGATTTGTCATAATATTTCTTCCTTTCTCACAGCGTTCATAAACGCTGTCATTTTTTCTTTATCTTTGTGGCCGTTTGTTTCAATGCCGGAACTGACATCCAGTGCATAAGGGTGCAGAGCTGCCGCCGCTTGAACATTCTCCGGCGATAATCCCCCCGCTAAAAAATAGGGACGTGTCACATACTGTATCAGCGACCAATCAAAGGTTTTGCCGTCCCCGGCTCCGGCATCCAGTAAAATCATATCAGCGGGACTGTTTTGGGCTTTGGCCGCCTCCTGTGCCGTATGAATCCGAAAGGCCTTGATGACAGGACAATGCGTTTCTGCCTGCAATTGGCGAATATAGGCATCGTCCTCCTGTCCGTGCAGCTGTGCGATATCAATCACGCCGCTGTACAGTAAGGCCGCCACATTCGACAGCGGTTCATCCACAAAGACCCCAACGGCCTGAATATCTTTATCCAACAACCTTCTGAGAACCGCCGCCTGCTCCGGTGTAACGGCTCTTTTGCTCTTTTGGGCAAAGACAAAGCCGATATAGTCCGGCCGGCACTCATTGACAGCGGCAATATCTTCTGTACGGGTCAGTCCGCACATCTTTACTTTCATGGTGCCATTCCTTTCAGTTCCCGCAATTTTTGCGTTTTATTGGCCGCCCGCATCAGGGTTTCACCGACTAATACCGCATCGGCCCCCGCTTTTCTGAGCAGAGCCACGTCTGCCCCGTTCCGAATACCGCTTTCCGATACAAAAATCACTTCCGGCGGTATCATTTCCCGCAGACGGCGGCTGTTGTCTGTATCGACCGAAAAATCCTTCAAATTACGGTTATTCACCCCGATGATTCTGGCTCCGCAGTGAAGTGCCATGCTGACTTCCTGTGCATCGTGGGCTTCCACCAGAGCCGATAAGCCAAGGGTATCACAAAGGTTCAGATACTCCTTCAGCTGTTCTTCCGAAAGAATCGCACAAATCAGCAGTACCGCCGAAGCCCCTAACAGCTTGGCCTGATAGATCATATATTCCTCTACCGTGAAATCCTTCCGCAGACAGGGAATGCTGACTACTTGGGCAATTTCCTGCAAATAGGCATCGCTGCCCAAAAACCATTTCGGCTCTGTCAGCACCGAAATGGCATCGGCTCCGGCCTGTTCATAATCCTTTGCAATCGACAGATACGGAAAATCGGGGGCTATCAGTCCTTTGGACGGGGACGCTTTTTTGCACTCACAGATAAACGAGAGTCCCGGCTGACGCAGAGCTTTTTCAAAGGCACCGTCCCCTTTTGGCATGGCCGACACACGGCTTTTGAGTTCCGCAAAGGGCATCTCTCTGCGGTACGCTTCACAGCGTTCTTTGGCGTGTGCCGCCAATTGTTCCAAAATGTTCATGGTCAATCCTCCGGACGGTTGCTGACTTCTATCAGCTTTTCAAGGGTTGCCATAGCTTTGCCGCTGTCAATCAGTTCGGCGGCTAATTGAACACCATCGGACAGGGTTTCCGCCTGGCCGGCAATATAGAGAGCCGCACCGGCGTTCATCAGCACGGCCTCACGGCGTACCCCCTTTTCACCCTGCAAAATGGCACGAGTGATAGCGGCGTTCTTAACCGGCGAACCGCCCTTCAGTTCGTCCTTGGTACAGCGTGTCAATCCGAACTGTTCGGGTGTAATGGTATAGGCCTTGAACCAGCCGTCCTTGATTTCACAAATCTTTGTCGGCGAGCTGAGAGAGATTTCATCGAGTTTATCCGTACCGTATACCACCATGCCCCGCTTCACGCCTAAGTCAATCAATACCTGTGCCAGCGGTTCCACCAAATATTCATCATACACACCTAACAGCTGCATGGACGGTGAAGCCGGATTGGTCAGCGGCCCCAAGATATTGAATACCGTACGGAAACCGAGTTCTTTGCGAATGGCTCCGACATACTTCATTGACAAATGATATTTCTGGGCAAAGAAGAAACACATTCCGACTTCATTGAGCAGTTCAATGCACCGCTGAGGGCTTTGTTCGATCTTCACACCGAGGGCTTCCAGACAATCGGCGGTGCCGCACTTGGAAGAAGCCGCACGGTTGCCGTGTTTGGCTACCTTGACCCCGCCGGCGGCGGCTACCAAAGCGGAAGTGGTGGAAATATTGAAGCTGTGGGCATTGTCGCCGCCGGTACCGACAATTTCCAATACATCCATACCGGTGTCGACCTTCACGGCATGATCCCGCATAGCGGCGGCACAGCCTGCAATTTCGGCAGTTGTTTCTGCCTTGGCACTCTTGGTAGACAGGGCCGCCAAAAACGCCGCATTCTGTGTAGCGGTGGTTTCGCCGCTCATGATTTCATTCATCACGGTATAGGCTTCCTCATAGGTCAAATCCTCTTTGCTGACAATCTTAACAATAGCTTCTTTAATCATGGCTGATTCTTCCTTTCTTTAGATAGACAATTCAAATTCAGCGAATTTAGGGAGGGGGGGAAAATAGTGAATAATGAATAACGAATAATGAATAATGAATAATATTTGAAGTGCCGAAAATTCAGCGAATTTCGGGAAGGGGTTCCCCCAAGTGGCTGACGGGTGCTAAGTTCCCCCAAGTGGCTGACGGGTACTTCAAAAGATGAAGTTGGCAAGCATTTTGGCACCTTCCGGTGTCATGATGGATTCAGGGTGGAACTGTACGCCGAAAATCGGGTAGGTGGTATGCTGAACTGCCATAATTTCACCGTTGGCCGTGGCGGCTGTCACGGTCAGGCAGGACGGCATGGTGGCTTTATCGGCCGCCAAGGAATGGTAACGTGCCACCAATGTTTTTTCCGGACAGCCGATGAACAGCGGCGTATCTGTTCGCAGGGTTACCTCCGACTGTTTGCCGTGCATCAGCTGTGAAGCGTAGGTGATGACTGCCCCAAACGCCTGACAGATGGCCTGATGCCCTAAACATACACCGAGTATCGGTATGCTGTCCCCCAGTTCCCGCACCACGTCTATAATAATACCGGCGTTTTCGGGACGGCCGGGACCGGGCGAAAGAATAATTTTATCGGGGCGACTCTGACGGATGGCCTCCACCGTCATTTCATCGTTGCGGATGACCTTGATATCCGGTTCTATACTGCCCACCATCTGGTACAAATTATAGGAAAAGCTGTCGTAATTATCAATCAGCAGTATCATAATGCTTCCTCCTGTGCCGATTCCAACGCATTCAAAACGGCTCTTGCTTTATTCAGGCATTCCTGATATTCTTTTTCGGGTTCGGAGTCCGCCACGATGCCGGCACCGCTCCGCACAAATACCCGTCCGTTCTTTTTATAAGCAATACGAATGGCGATGCAGGTATCCATGTTGCCTGTGAAATCAATATACCCGATGGCCCCGCCGTAAATGCCCCGTTTGTTGTTTTCCAGTTCACCGATTAACTGACAGGCTCTGATCTTTGGCGCACCGGACAGGGTGCCGGCCGGCAGTACGGCTTCAATAGCGTCTAAAGCATCTTTATCCTCCCGTATCACGCCCCGCACCGTGGAACCAATGTGCATAACGTGTGAAAACCGCTCAATGGAATGGAGTTTTTCCACTTCAACCGTTCCGAAACGGCTGACCTTGCCTAAATCGTTGCGTCCCAAGTCCACTAACATATTGTGTTCTGCCAGTTCTTTTTCATCACTCAGCAGCTGCCGTTCCAACTCCTTGTCTTCGGCTTCGTTGAATCCTCTGGGTCTTGTGCCGGCTAACGGGAAGGTATGTAAAACGCCGTTTTCCAGCTTGACAAGCGTTTCCGGAGAAGCCCCCGCCACTTCTACATCCGTTCCCGAAAAATAGAACATATATGGGGACGGATTGATGGTACGCAGAACACGGTAGGTATTCAGCAAACTGCCTTCAAACGGCGCACTCAGACGATTGGAAAGCACAATCTGGAAAATGTCGCCTTCACGGATATAGTCCTTGGCTTTTTCCACCATCGCACAATATTGTTCCTTCGTGAACAGCGGCGTGACATCTCCCGTCAGACGGCCGACCGGCTCTTTCTTTTTGGCACCGTAACGCAGTAAATCGGCTAACTGCTGAAGTTCCTGCACTGCACGCTGATAATTCGCTTCGATATCATCCACTCTTACATTCGCTATGAGAATCAGCTTCTGCTGTACATGATCAAAGGCAATCACCTTATCAAACAGCATCAGATCGACATCCTTGAAGGCTTCGCTGTCCTGCGCCTGACAGCGTACCGTTGGCTCCCGATAGGAAAGATAATCATACGAGAAATAACCGACCAATCCGCCCGTAAACGGCGGCAGGTATTTCAGGCGGGGACTTTTGTAGTTCTCCAGCAAATCACGCAGAAAAGCTGACGGGTCATCGGTTTGGATCGTGACATCACCGGCTGTCAGCGTACCGTCCACACACGATACAGCCAATGTTGGCTCAAACCCCAAAAAAGTATAGCGTCCCCATGTTTCATTGGCTTTGGCCGATTCCAGCATAAAGCAGTGTGTCGAAACATTTTGAAGAATCCGCATGACCTCAATAGGGGTGATAAAATCCGAAAGCATGGTACAGCTGACGGGAATCACCTTATAATCTCCTGTTTGGGCGATATGGCGGACAGTCATCATATCCGGTTTGATTTGCATCGTGTTTCCTCCTTTTTCTTCAACAAAAAACGCCCCCGGCATAGAATTATCTCATTCTATGCCAAGGACGAATCATACATCATTCGTGGTGCCACCTTGTTTCCGACAGTCTGCCGCTGTCCCTTGGCCACATACCCTATCAACGGTATCCTTCGGCTTTTGGACACGACTTTCTTCTGTCGCTTAGCGGAGTACAGCTATACTCCCGGCAAGATAACGTCTGCCTGCAACGTTGCAGAATACTCCGGAATACTCCGTTTGACTGCACCCTCAGCGGTCCATTTGACAGCTTGTTTCTTGCCCGATTCTCAGCTTACCGGGTTCTCTGTAAAGTCATGACTGCCGTTATCTCCGCTTCAACGGTTTACACTATTCAACTGCGGTTATTATATCACCTGCTGTCTTTCCTGTCAATAGTTCTATGAAAAAACATCGAATTGATTTTGTTTCGTCAGCCACTTGGGGGAACTTAGCACCCGTCAGCCACTTGGGTGAGTCTCTCCTGTCGGCTCGGTCAGGGCGCTTTGGCCTTACGGCCAAGGTGTCCACCGGACACCCGCGCTCCCCTTTTCTGGCGAAAAAAGGTGTTCCCCCAAACCCCTTCCCGAAATTCGCTGAAT
>CADCOZ010000312.1 GCA_902803125.1 uncultured Ruminococcus sp. | reverse complement strand
GGAACAGGCGGTCAGGAGGTAGAGGTTGGCTTTATTGACAGTGCAGGTCAAACAAAAACCGTCCGTGTATATCCCTGTCAAGCTGTTTGGCAGCATTTTGCAGACGCTCAAACCCGTCAATGGTTCCCGTGGTCACTGTCCGCCGTATCAGCCATGTTCTGAAACGGTTGGTTGTCCGCATTCGATGACAGATTGGTTTCCATCCATCATACCATTCTTTCCCCCAATGCCCCCCCTGCGGGAGCGTTGGGGGAAACCTTTTTTTCGATGGAAAAAGGTTTTTCCCAACAGGTTGCAGGAGCCAAAACCCTGCCGGGATTTGGGACAAAGCCCCAACAGTCCCAACACAAAGCCCCGATTTCAGAATTTTCGCTTGCTTTTTAGGGGAGAGTGTAGTATAATGAGTAGCGTGTATAGAGCTGATTAACTGTACCGTTCTATTCGGGGGAACCCCCCTTACAAATTTCCGAAACAGGAGGACAAATTTTATGATTACCGCAGGCGATTTCAGAAACGGCGTTACTTTTGATATGGATGGTCAGGTTGTTACCATCATCGAGTTCCAGCACGTCAAGCCCGGCAAAGGAGCCGCTTTTGTGCGTACCAAGATTAAGAATGTCATTACCGGGGCTGTTGTTGAAAAAACATTCAACCCGAATGATAAGTATCCCACAGCATTTATCGAGAGAAAAGATATGGAATATCTCTACAGTGACGGCGATCTGTATTACTTCATGGATCTGGAAAGCTATGAGCAGATTCCGATTAACAAGAGTGTTTTGGGCGACAACTTCAAGTTCGTGAAGGAAAACATGGAATGCAAGATTCTGTCCTATAAAGGCAGTGTGTTCGGAGTGGAACCGCCGACCTTTGTTGTGCTGACCGTTACACAGACCGACCCCGGCTTTAAGGGTGATACCGCTACCAATGTTACCAAGCCCGCTACACTGGAAACCGGTGCCGAAATCAAAGTGCCGCTCTTCATCAACGAGGGTGACCAGATTCAGATCGACACCAGAACCGGTGAATATATGTCCAGAGCCTGATAAAACGGCTTGACAAAGGAACAGGGGAAACGCTGTAGAAGCGTTTGGCATCGGCGGTTCATGCGGAATCGCCTGTAGGAAAAGCCGATGAAAACAGCGTTTCCTATACCATATTGAAAAAAGGAAAAAGAAGGTTGTGATAGCGATGAAAATCACAGAAAAAGCCGCCTACCTGAAAGGTTTGGCAGATGGGTTGGCATTAGACCCGCAGGATAAAGTCACCAAGGTTATCAAGCCCTTGTTGGATTTGGTGCAGGAGATGTCGAATTATATTACCGATTTAGAGCAGTGCTATGATGATGTTTGCGACCGCATGGACGATTTTGATGAAGACTTGGCCGCCGTTGAGGAACTGCTTTATGAGGACGAAGAAGAGGACGAGGACGATGACGAAACCTGTCCCTTCTGCGGCGGTGCGGCCGATGGAGAAGCGGCCTATGAAGTCGTTTGTCCCAGCTGTCAGACCGTTATCGGACTGACAGAAGAGGATATCAGCAAGGAAGGCACCATTTGTCCCACCTGCGGAGAAGCACTTGAGTTTGATTATGACGAAGATGAACTGGACGCTGAGGACAGCGAAGAAGCTGACACCGAAGCGGCCGAAGAGAACAAGAACGCTGACGAAGAATAAGCGGCAGCCAATGTGCGGGATCTTGCAAAAGCAGGCAGGATTCCGCTTTTTGGTTATGCCGGCGGCCACTGCAAAGAAGGAGGTTTTGCTATGCTGCTGAGTATTATCCGCCAAAACGGTGCCAATTTCGGCGCTGTGTTGACGTATATCCTGTCTGTACTGATGATTATTTTTCTAATCAACCCTCTGCATGAATATGCGCATGGCTTTATTGCCTATAAATTAGGCGACAGAACCGCTAAAAATATGGGACGGCTGACCCTGAATCCGCTGGCTCATTTGGATTATGTCGGGGCGATTATGATGCTGTTTGTTGGTTTTGGCTGGGCCAAACCCGTTCCGGTCAATCCCAACAACTTCAAAAAGCCGAAGGTGGGCATGGCGATTACCGCATTGGCCGGACCCGTTTCCAACCTTTTGGCGGCGATTGTCGGCGGTCTGATTTATAACACCTTCAATACCATTCTGGTGAAGGGTGGACATTTGCTGTATTATCAAGGAACACTGTATATCAGTCCGGACTTTGACATGGGTTTCCTGCAATATATCTTTTTGTTCCTGCAATACTTCATCTTTATCAATGTATGTCTGGCGGTTTTTAATCTTCTGCCGATTCCGCCGCTGGACGGCTCAAAAGTTCTGATGATGTTCCTGCCCGACAGGATTATTTACAAATTACAGCAGTATGAAAGATTTATTTCTATGGGTCTGTTTCTCCTGATTATGTTAGGCGGTATCAGTAATCTGCTGACCCCGATTCAGAACTGGTTTTTTGAAGGAATCAGCTGGCTGACCAGACTGCCGTTTTCGTGGGCTTGGTAAGAGCCTGCATCGTATCTGACCATGAAGAAACGCAAATTCTTTTGTATGTGTTTCGCTGTCTGCTTGGTGGGGCTTGTTTTTCTTCACCTGTTTATAGCTGTTGTTTTTGGCGAAGGAACTTTTGTGGAAAGAATCGTCAATGTACCGTGGGCTGTATGGCTTGTTATTGCGTTATTTGTTTCTGTACTTCTAACGCTTTTTCTGACAAATCCTCCGGTTGAACGGAAATAATGAATAATGTTGATGTAGGTCAAGTCAGCGATTTTTGGAAGGGGGTTTGGGGGAAACCTT
>CADCOZ010000311.1 GCA_902803125.1 uncultured Ruminococcus sp. | reverse complement strand
TGACCGACCAAAAAGGTCTTGACTTGGTCAGCGATGTCATTGAGAATATCACCGATGAACATACACAGTTTGTGGTACTCGGTACGGGTGACCCCAAGTATGAAGAACTGTTCCGTCACTATCAGTGGAAGTATCCCCAAAGAGTGTCTGCGAACCTTTTCTATTCCGATAACCGTGCGCATAAGATTTATGCGGGCGCTGATGCCATTCTTATGCCGTCACGCTTTGAACCCTGCGGCCTGACACAGCTGATTGCCCTGCGGTATGGTACCGTGCCGATTGTCCGTGAAACAGGCGGTCTGAAGGATACCGTACAGCCCTATAACTGGTACGACAACAGCGGCACCGGCTTCTCCTTCTCGAACTATGATGCGGGCGATATGCTCAATACTATCAACTATGCCAAGACGATCTTCTTCACACAGCGTGACCGCTGGAAGGAAATCGCTGTTCGTGGTATGCGTACAGACTTCTCTTGGGCGAATTCTGCCAAACGATATGAAGACCTCTACCGCTGGATTATGTCATGGTGGTGATAACTGCCGCCAATCCGCATAAAACACTTGCCTACAGAAAAGGTCTGTGTTATAATAGCAAAGGTTGATGTCAAAGCTTTGTGCTGAACAGAAACCGCATTCTTACCATAACAGCTTTCTGACACCGAAGGCGGCCGTTATCTGCGGTCTGAGGTGAAAGGGTGAGCAAGATTAACAGCAATTGATTCTGGCACACCCTTGGCAGGGGTGTGCCTTTTTGCAGAAAGCCCGCTGAACAAGGAGGATTTGACAATGGAGGAAAGAGTATCTATCATCGGCATCATTGTGGAAAATGTCGATTCAACGGAACGGCTGAATGCTCTTTTGCATGAATATGGCTCGTATATCATCGGCCGCATGGGGATTCCGTATCCGAAAAAGGATTTGAACATCATCAGTATTGCCCTTGATGCGCCGATGAATGTCATCAATACCTTATCGGGCAAAATCGGACAGTTGGACGGCATTAGTTCTAAGGTCGTCTGTTCCAAGGGTTGAATCTATGAAAACACTGATTGACAAACTGCGGCGGGAAACGGTGCTGTCCAAAGAAGAGTATATGACGCTGATAGACGGCCGTACACCGGAATTGGCCGACTACTTGTTTGAACAGGCCGGAGCCGTGCGGCACCGTTATTACGGTCATGATATCTATATCCGTGGGCTGATTGAGTTCACGAATTATTGCAAGAATAACTGTTATTACTGCGGTATTCGCTGTGAGAACCGAGCCGTACAGCGGTACCGCCTGACCGAAGAAGAAATTCTATCCTGCTGTGAAAGCGGTTATGCCTTGGGATTTCGGACGTTTGTCCTGCAAGGCGGCGAGGATCCTTATTTTACGCAGGAAAGAATGGTTTCGCTGATACATCGCATTAAACAGCGGTATCCCGACTGTGCCTTGACTCTGTCGATAGGGGAAAAGAGTCGGGAGGAATATCAGGCGTATTTTGAAGCCGGGGCCGACCGCTATTTACTGCGGCACGAAACCGCCAATGATGAACATTACCGCCGTCTGCACCCCGAAAATATGTCGCCGCAGAACCGCAAACGCTGTCTGCGTGACTTGAAAGAAATCGGTTTTCAGACGGGCTGTGGGTTCATGGTCGGTTCACCGTTTCAGACAACGGAATGTTTAGCGGAAGATATGCTTTTCATCAAGGACTTACAGCCGGAAATGGTTGGCATCGGTCCTTTTATCGCCCAGCATGACACGCCGTTTCGTGACTGTCCGAGCGGCACGATGGAATTGACCTTGTTCATGTTGGGATTGCTGCGGCTGACGTTGCCGCAGGTATTACTGCCGTCCACCACGGCACTGGGAACCGTTCACCCGCAGGGACGGGAAAAGGGCATTCTGGCAGGTGCCAATGTGGTGATGCCGAATTTGTCGCCCGTATCTGTGCGAAAAAAATATTTACTCTATGACAACAAAATCTGTACCGGTGATGAAGCCGCCGAATGTCGGAACTGTCTGGCTCAGCGAATGAAGGCTATCGGTTATGAGGTTGTTGTCAGCCGCGGAGATTATCCGGCGGCTTTATCAGAAAGGAAAGAAACACTATGAGTTATGATGTAAAATCCATGAAGGCAGAAGAATTTATTGACCATCAGGAAATTCTTGACACACTGGCGTATGCTGAGGAACACAAGCATGATCGGGAGCTGATTGAAGAAATTTTAGCAAAGGCCGCCCCGAAAAAAACAGGCAGGGGTGTTGAATGTGCGGGACTGACACACAGAGAAGCAAGCGTTTTGCTGGCGTGTGATATTCCCGAAATGACCGAAAAAATGTATGCACTGGCACGGCAGATCAAAGAAGCCTTCTACGGCAACCGTATTGTCATGTTTGCCCCGCTGTATCTGTCGAACTACTGCGTGAATAAGTGTGTGTACTGCCCGTATCATTATCAGAATACAGACATTCCCCGCAAGAAGCTGACGCAGGAAGAAGTGAAGCAGGAAGTCATCGCTTTGCAGGATATGGGTCATAAGCGTTTGGCCATTGAGAGCGGCGAAGACCCGGTGAACAATCCGATTGAATATATTTTGGAGTGCATCAAGACGATTTACAGCGTACAGCACAAGAACGGTGCGATTCGCCGTGTGAATGTCAATATTGCCGCCACCACGGTAGAAAACTACCGCAAGCTGAAAGAAGCCGGTATTGGCACCTATATTCTTTTCCAGGAAACCTACCACAAGGAAAGCTATGAGAAACTGCATCCCGCCGGCCCCAAGCACAACTATGCCTATCATACCGAAGCGATGGACAGAGCGATGGAAGGCGGCATTGATGATGTCGGACTGGGTGTATTGTTTGGTCTGGAGCTGTATAAATATGAGTTCGCCGGTCTGCTGATGCACGCCGAGCATTTGGAAGCGGTTCACGGGGTAGGCCCCCACACGATCAGTGTGCCGAGAATTCGCCGTGCGGCTGACATTGACCCGTCTGTATTTGACAACGGCATTGATGACGATACCTTTGCCAAGCTGATTGCCTGCATTCGTATAGCGGTACCCTACACCGGCATGATTATTTCTACCCGTGAGAGTGAAGAATGCCGTGCCAAGGTCATGGGCTTGGGCATTTCGCAGATTTCCGGCGGTTCCAGAACCTCTGTCGGCGGCTATGCGGGTTACACGCCCGATGAAAGACCGCATGACACCGAACAGTTTGACGTATCCGACCAGCGTTCACTGGACGAAGTAGTTCGCTGGCTGATGGAGAAGGGCTATATTCCGTCCTTCTGTACGGCCTGTTACCGTGAAGGCCGCACCGGTGACCGCTTTATGGCACTCTGCAAGGTGGGACAGATTCAGAACTGCTGTCACCCGAATGCCCTGATGACCTTACAGGAGTTCCTGACCGACTATGCTTCACCCGAAACCAAGAAAAATCGGTGAAGAACTGATTGCCCGTGAAATCCTGAACGT
>CADCOZ010000310.1 GCA_902803125.1 uncultured Ruminococcus sp. | reverse complement strand
CCGGATTTGGAATCCACAATAATGCCTTCCGTACTGACCAAGCCGCCTTTAATGGCCGGAGCCAACGCCAGCGGCGCACCGGTTGTATAACAGCCGGGATTGGCGATGATTTTCTTGCCCTTAATATTGTCACGGAACAGTTCCGGCAAACCGTACACGGAACGCTCGTGTAAGTCGTGGTCAAGGAAGGTACAGCCGTACCACTCCTGATATTCTTCCTCACTCTTCAAACGGAAGTCGGCACCCAAGTCAATGAAGGCCTTGCCGGCTTTGTCGCACTGAGCCGCTAATTCCTGTGAAAGTCCATGCGGCAGAGCAGCAAAGATCACATCACTTTTGGCAACAACTTCGTCCTGCGTCTGACATTCCATGTCGCACAGACCTTTATAAGAAGGATACACTTCACTCAGCGGCTTGCCTTCAAAGCTCACCGAGCTGATAGCGGCAATTTCCGCCTGCGGATGTGTCAGCAAAATGCGTACCAGTTCCGCTCCTGCATATCCTGTGGCACCAATAATGCCTGCTTTGATTTTCATTTCCTTTGCATCTCCTGTTTTCTTTCTATGAAACGCTGCATCCATTGGCTTTTCCGAACCCGTTCAGGGGATAGGGGAGCCGTCAGCATTTCCCTATATGTTCACTGCCCATCCAATTTTCTTGCCTTGAATGATTAACTTGATGAACCGTCAAGTTAAAAGTTTTTCGCAAGCTTTTCCAAGGCTTGCGGGCGACACGAAGTTAGTCCCTTTAGGGAGTCCAAGGGCAGAGCCCCTGCCGGGAGGTTTGGAGGGGGAAGCCCTCCAACATTCCGGTCAAAATTGGAGAAGATGAAGCACACGCCGGGCTTGTGCTTTGACGTTGTCAGCGGCGGGGCCGCCGAGTACCTTTCGACCGTTTACGCAGTTTTCTAAGGAAATAGCGTCATAAACGCCTTCGTCAAAAACGTCACAAACTTTTTGGTACTCTTCGAGCGGCAAGTCTTCAAGCGTGGTTTTCTTCTCAATGCACAAAGCGACCAATGTGCCGGTTGCTTTATAGGCATCACGGAACGGCAAGCCCTTCTTGACCAAATAATCTGCACAGTCTGTGGCATTGATAAAGCCGTTGGCGGCGGCTTTTCTCATGTTTTCCGGCAGAACCTTCATGGTGTCAATCATCGGCGTGAAGGCGGTCAGGCACATCTTGACGGTATCCACCGCATCAAAAATAGCCTCCTTGTCCTCCTGCATATCCTTGTTATATGCCAAAGCGATACCCTTCATCACCGTTAACAGGGTCATCAGGTCACCAAACACACGGCCGGATTTTCCTCTGACCAGTTCGGCGATATCGGGATTTTTCTTCTGCGGCATAATACTGGAGCCTGTTGAAAAAGCATCGTCCAGTTCTACAAACTTGAACTCCCAACTGCACCACATAATGATTTCTTCGGAGAAGCGGGACAGGTGTACCATGATAATAGACAAAACGCCGGCTAATTCCATGCAGAAATCACGGTCGGAAACGCCGTCCAAGCTGTTCTGACAGATATCCGCAAAGCCCAGCAAACGAGCGGTAATGGTGCGGTCAATGGGGTAGGTGGTGGTGGCCAAAGCACCGCATCCCAGCGGCATGGCATCGGTATGACGGTAAGCACCGTCCAAACGGTCAAGGTCACGCAGAAGCATTTCTGCATACGCCATCAGGTGATGACCGAAGGTAATCGGCTGCGCCCGCTGTAAGTGGGTGTAACCGGGCATGACGGCATCGGCATAGGCTTCTGCTTTATGGCAAAGCACCCCGATCAGTTCCTGCACCATCGTGCGGATGGCTTGGATTTCCTTTTTCAGATACAATCTGATATCTACCGCCACTTGGTCGTTACGGCTTCTGGCGGTATGCAGACGCTTGCCGGTCTGTCCTAAACGCTGTGTCAGCTCGCCTTCAATAAAGGTATGGATATCTTCGGCGTTGGGGTCAATGGTTAACTTACCGCTGTCAAGGTCGGCCAAAATGCCTTCCAGCCCCTGAATAATCGCTTCGGATTCGCTCTTGTCGATGATACCGCATTCACCAATCATTGTGGCATGAGCGATACTGCCCTCAATATCCTCTCGGTACATTCTGCTGTCGAAAGAGATAGAGGAGTTGAAGTCGTTGGTTTTCTTGGCGATTTCCTTGGAGAACCGACCTGCCCAAAGTTTCATCAATACGTCACCTCGTGGTTATGAATCAGGAAAAAAACAACAGAGGGGCGGACAATGCCTGCACACTGTTCGCCCTGTATCATTATGGTAAGATTAGGTAAGAGATGGTATAGGTACCAATCAGCCTTTGATCAATTTTTTCTTAGCCTGTACCTTAATCGGCAGACCAAAGAGGTTGATAAAGCCGGCACTGTCTTTCTGGTTATAGACCTCATCCTCATCGAAGGTGGCGATATCCTCATCATAGAGGGAATACGGCGAAGTTACGCCGGCATCAATGATGTTGCCCTTGTACAGCTTGAGTTTTACGTCACCGGTAACGGTTTCCTGTGTGGAATCCACAAACGCAGAGAGAGCCACTCTCAGCGGGGTGAACCACTGACCAAAGTAAACCAGTTCGGCAAAACGCAAAGCTACCTGCTGTTTGTAGTGATAGGTATCTCTGTCAAGGGTGAGTTCTTCCAGCTTGTTGTGAGCATGGTAGAGGATGGTGCCGCCGGGGGTTTCATAAACGCCTCTGGACTTCATGCCGACCAGTCTGTTTTCAACCAGATCGACAATACCGATACCGTTGGCACCGCCCAGTTCATTGAGCTTCTTGACCAGTGCAACAGCGTCCATTTGTACGCCGTCAATAGCTACCGGAACGCCCTTTTCAAAGGAAATGGTTACATAGGTGGGCTGATCGGGAGCCTGTTCCGGTGAAACGCCCAGTTCCAAAAAGCCCGGTTTATTATACTGCGGCTCGTTGGCGGGGTTCTCCAAATCCATGCCTTCATGAGAAATGTGCCAGATGTTCTTATCTTTGGAATAATTGGTTTCTCTTGTAATCTTCAGGGGAATGTCGTGTGCTTCCGCATAAGCAATTTCTTCTTCACGGGATTTAATGCTCCATTCTCTCCACGGAGCGATAATTTTCATATCGGGAGCGAAGGCCTTGATAGCCAACTCAAAACGTACCTGATCGTTGCCCTTGCCGGTGCAGCCGTGACAGATAGCATCAGCGCCTTCACGCAGAGCGATTTCCACAATACGCTTGGCAATAATCGGTCGGGCAAAAGACGTACCGAGCAGATATTTGCTTTCATAAACAGCACCCGCCTTGATAGTCGGGAATACATATTCTTCGATAAATTCCTGATTGAGATCCTCGATATAGAGCTTGGACGCACCGGTTCTCAGTGCTTTTTCTTCCAGACCGTCCAGTTCGGTACCCTGTCCCACATCACCGGAAACGGCGATAACCTCACAGTTGTCATAGTTTTCCTTCAGCCAAGGAATGATAATAGATGTATCCAGACCGCCGGAATAAGCCAGCACTACTTTTTTAATATCTCCCATCATTAAAACCTCCGTTTTTCATCAAATCTTCTGCCCGTGGGCTTTGTGGATTACAGGTATCATTATACACTCTTTTGCGGTAAAATCAAGTGTTTTTTGAATATTTATTCAATCCCGATGATTTTCTCATTCTATGGAAAATGATTTTCATAACGGGGAATATTTTTATCGGTACTGCACAAAACCCGAATCAGTTTGTTCCTCTATAGCACCTCTTTTTGTTTACTATCCGTTTGATTCATACTCGGTTTATGCGTTAATTATACATTTATTCATAAAATCGTGTATATTATACGTAATTCCCGTTACTATTCCCGCCGAAGCTATGATATAATGGTATCAAAATCATTCCACGGAGGTTATTATTATGAGTCAATTTCAATCTGTCGCACCGGAAACCCTTTCCGACAATTTTTTTACCCGTATCGGCAAGGAGTGGTCACTTGTTACAGCCGGCACCCCGGAGCATTTTAACACCATGACAGCCAGTTGGGGCGGTGTGGGCGTTCTCTGGAACAAACCGGTGGCCTTTACGTTCATTCGCCAAAGCCGCTATACTCTTCCATTCGTCAACGACAGCGACTATTACACCGTATCGTTTTTTGGCGGTCAGTATATGAAAGAACTGTCCTACTGCGGCACCCATTCCGGTCGGGATACCGACAAAATCGAAGCCACCGGCTTCACACCCGTCTTTGACAAACAGGCTCCCTATTTTGCAGAGGCCGACTTGGTTTTGATTTGCCGCAAACTCTACCGCCAGACCATGAACGCCGAAAGTTTTCTGGACACCGCCGCCATTGACCGCTGGTATGGTGATAACGATTGGCATGAAGTTTTTGTCGGCGAAATCGTGGAGGTACTGCAAAAGGTATGAGAAACGTATTGATTACCGGTGCATCCCGTGGCATTGGAGCGGCCACAGCACGGCTCTTTGCCGAAAACGGCGACCGTGTTTTTCTGAATTATCACCGTTCGCACCAAGCCGTGCAAGCCCTCTGTGCAGAACTCACCGCCCAAGGCTGTTCTGTTTTTCCCCTGCAGGCAGATGTATCCGACCCGCAGGCCGTGCAAGCGATGTTTCGCACTCTTTCCGACCACGGCACCGACATTGATGTCTTGGTCAACAACGCCGGTATCGCCCAAACGAAGCTGTTCACCGACCTGACAGACGATGACTGGCACACGATGATAGACACCAACCTGAGCAGTGTTTTTTACTGTTGTCGGGCGGCCCTGCCTGCTATGATACGCCGTCACAGTGGCCGCATTATTAACGTTACGTCTATTTGGGGACAAATCGGCGGTTCCTGTGAAGTCCATTATTCTGCCGCCAAAGCCGGTATTATCGGCTTAACCAAAGCCTTGGCCAAAGAGGAAGCCCTCAGCGGCATCACGGTCAATGCGGTAGCTCCCGGTGTGATTCAAACGGATATGCTTTCTCCCTATTCTCCCGAAGAACTGCAAGTTCTCCAGTCCGAAATCCCCGTCGGCACACTCGGCACCCCTTCAGACGTTGCCCGTGCCGTTTTTTTCCTTGCCTCTCCACACTCCTCCTTCATCACCGGTCAAATACTCTCCGTCAACGGCGGCTCCGTCTGAAGTGTTGGAGGGCGTTGCCCTCCAAACCTCCCACCAGGGG
>CADCOZ010000309.1 GCA_902803125.1 uncultured Ruminococcus sp. | reverse complement strand
GGCTTGTGGGGTGCAGGGGTAAAGCCCCTGCTGGGAGGTTTGGAGGGCAAAGCCCTCCAACATTCCGTGGACAGGTGGAAAAAGGCGGTTGACAGACGGAGCGAAAAACGGTACAATAAAGAATGAGTATTTGCCTGAAAAAGCAGATATGGGTTGAAATGGTGTTTGAGGGAATGCAAATGTGGCTGTCTGTCGGGTGTGCGGGAGCCATCCGCAGAAAAGGCCGGCTGTTTGCACTTCCTGAACAATGATGGAAAACGACATGAAACGAGGAATGAAGGAATGTCAAATGATATGGAAATCATGAAAGACCGTTTGGGTTATTTGTGTGAAGAGTACCGCCGCCACAACGGCTTTAATGCACAGGATTATCAGACCTATGGCGTTAAAAGAGGACTGCGGAATCCGGATGGCACCGGTGTTATGGCAGGACTCACAAACATCTGTAATGTGCATGGCTTTATGATGGCGGACGGTGTGCGGGTTCCCGATGAAGGCAAGCTGACCTATCGGGGCGTTGATGTCCGTGAGATTATCGAGGCGTGTATCCGAGAAAATCGCTTTGGCTATGAAGAAGTCTGCTGGCTGCTGCTGTTCGGGTCTTTGCCCAAAGCGGAACAGTTAGCCAAATTCAAGGATATCTTGGGGTCGCTCAGAGATTTGCCGGAAGGCTTTGTGGAAGATATGATCATGAAGTCGCCGTCCAAAGATGTCATGAATAAATTGGGGCGTTCGGTGCTGGCGTTATATTCTTTTGATGATAACCCCGATGATACTTCGCTGGAAAACATCATGAAGCAGTCCATTCAGCTGATTGCTTCTCTGCCCACCATCATGACCTCGGCCTATCAGGTCAAGAGAAGGGCTTTTGATAAGGAAAGTATGTTCTTTCACCCGACAGATGAAACGCTGTCCACCAGTGAGTCCATTCTGCGGGCTTTGCGGCCGGACAGAATGTTCACCGATACCGAAGCCAAACTGCTTGACTTGTGCATGATTCTTCACGCAGAACACGGCGGCGGCAATAACTCTACCTTTGCGGCGAGGGTGCTGTCCTCTTCGGGAACGGATACCTACGCCACGCTGTCGGCGGCCATTGGTTCGCTGAAAGGTCCCCGCCACGGCGGTGCCAACCTGCGGGTGCGGAAGATGATGGAAGAGCTGAAGGAAGAAGTGCAGGATTGGAGCGATGAGGACGAAATTTACCGTTTCTTAGCGGCAATTGTCCGCAAGGAAAAGAACGACCATTCCGGCTTGATTTACGGCTTTGGCCATGCCATTTATACGCTGTCGGATCCGCGGGCGGTCATTCTGAAGCAGACAGCCGGCAAGCTGGCGGAAGAAAAAGACATGGTGCAGGAATACGAGCTGTATAAGACGGTTGAAAAGCTGACACCGATTGTGCTTTCAGAGGTCAAGGGCAGCAACAAGGTGATTTGTGCGAACGTGGACTTCTATTCCGGCTTTGTGTATGATATGCTGGGCATTCCGGGCGATTTGTTCACGCCCATGTTTGCGGTGTCAAGAATTGCGGGCTGGTGTGCGCACCGCATTGAAGAAGTGACCTATGGCGGCCGCATTATTCGTCCGGCGTATCGTGCGATGGTATCGTCCAGACGGTATGTGCCGATTGCCAACCGCTGAGGAAAGGAAAGGAGTGTTGTTTCATGAAGCTGAATAAACTATGGATTCCGGCTTTATTGCTGTTCATTGTGGGCGGCTGTGTGAAGATTTGCGATACGCTGTTTAATGTTAACGGCACGGGTTTTATCCTCAGTTCAACGGCGTGTAACCTGACGCTGGCGGGCTGTGTGATACTGCTGTATATTTTTGGGACAGCCTTGAGTTTATCCGACAGAAAAAAGACCTTTAAGGCCGAACCGACCAAAAACACGCTGTGCGGTGTGTTCGGGTTTATTGCGTCCGTTGCTTTGCTGGGCGGCGGTGCCATCCGCATTATTGCGGGAGAAAACTTAGTCGAAAGCATTCTGGCGATACTGGCGGGCTTTGTCCTGCTGTATGAGGCGTGTATTTCCTTTACGGGCATGAACGGCATGAAAAAAATGCCGGTGGCGGCTCTGATTGTGCCGATATGGTGCTGTGTCCGCTTCATCGTGCTGTTTATTGACTACACGCAGAAATCGCTGAAGGCTACGGAACTGTTTGATATTATTGCCGTGGCGTGTCTGATCATGTTCCTGTTCTATCAGTCGATGTATTTTGCCGCCATCAATAACCGCATGGCGGTCAGGAAAGCCGCTGTTTACGGCACGGTTTTTGTTATGCTTGACCTGATTGTCTGCGCTGACCTGCTGATCAAGATGTTTATCGGCAAACAGCCCCTGCCCAATATTGATACACAGGTGGTAGAGCCGAGCATTCAGAATATTGTGATGATTATCGGGGATTTGGCTTTCTGCTGTTATGCGTTCTTCTTCATTCGGGAGATTCTCAAAACCGCCGATGACAATCTGACATGGCCGGCCGAACAGCCGCAGGATGATTTACTGCTGATGGACGAGGACGAAGTATTGGCAGAAGTGCCGGCTGTGTCGGAGTCGGCTGAAGAACCTGCCGATGTGAAGGTACAGTTTAGCCCCGATGCCGAGTCGGTACAAGAGGAAGCCGCAAAGCCCGAAGCCGCCCCGACAGCCGCAGAACCGACAGCGGTGAAAAGTCCCGAAGAGGACAAAACAGACATCAACGCCGCCGTGGCCACGATGGAAGTGACTGCCGCCAAAGCGGACACCGAAGGGGCTTTTCCGGGTGTTACAGCGATTCACATAACAGAAGGAACCGCCGCTCAACCGCCCAAAAAGGACGAGGAAGCCTATGGCGAATTGCTGGATATGCTCGATAAAATGCAGGACAGCTGAGAAAAATCGCTTTTTTCAGCCGCTGTTCCTGAAAACCGTTTTCACGCCGTTCCTTTCGAAAAGAAGGGGACGGCTTTTTGCGGTTTGGGATAGAAAATTTGCATAGGGGGCTTGTAATTTGAAAGAAAATGTTGTACAATATGAGTATAAAATTATGAGGAGGTAATTCCCATGTCAGTAAAAGTTGCTATTAATGGTTTTGGCCGTATCGGTCGTCTTGCATTCAGACAGATGTTTGGTGCAG
>CADCOZ010000308.1 GCA_902803125.1 uncultured Ruminococcus sp. | reverse complement strand
GGAATGAAATGCCCAAAGCAGCAGTTGGAGCGAGTTTTGAAAAGCCGCTAACGCCGCCGCAGCCATCACGATGGACGACAGGAACATTCCCGGCAAAACAATCAGCAGATTGTAGCCGATGCCCTGCCAGCCGTAAGCACCATACAGAAAACCGACGGATAAGCCGTAGCCGTATCCTTTTCCGAACGGTATCAGCACCGCAAAGAAACCGCCCCACAGCGACAGCCCCAACAAAAACATCACGGTCAGGAACAGCACGGAAGAGGCCGCCGAGGAAACGAATGCCGAAAATGCACCCTGCTGACAGCGTACCTCAAAGTTTGTTTGAAAGAGAACATCCAGCTGTTGGAGCAGACTTTTGTCGGCACTCCGTCCGCTGACGGCTCCATATACAATACCGCCGAACAGGATCAGACAAAACAGCCAGAACAGCCCGTTTCGCCTGCGTTGCCCCGACTGTTCGGAGAGCGGCGGTATGGCGGGAAAATATTGCTGAATGGCCTGCGGCAGTTTGTGGTGTTTCATGCCCATGAACGCCCCTTTTCGTAAACATTTCGGCTGGTTCATGTGTATGAATAAAAGGAATTGTTTATTCTGCGGGTTCCCGATAGAAGCGTTCTGCAAAACGGACACTGTCCATCGCATCCGCTCCATAAAAGTCTGCCCCGATTTGGTCGGCATATTCCTGATTCAGTACCGCACCGCCTACCATTGTACAAATGGACGGGTCGGCTTTGTGGAGCAGTTCAATGGTTTCGGCCATCGCCGGCACCGTTGTGGTCATCAAGGCACTCAGTCCGACTAAATGGCACTGATGTGCCAAAGCACATTCCAGCACCGTTTCCGGCGGCACATCCCGCCCTAAATCATAGACGGTAAAGCCGTAGCTTTCCATCAGCACCTTGACAATATTCTTGCCGATGTCATGAATATCGCCTTTAACGGTTGCTAACACAATGGCTTTGCGGCTGTCTTTTTTATCGGCAGGAATATGCTTCTTGACCTCTTCAAACGCCGCAGAAGCCGCTTCCGCACTCATCAGCAGTTGGGGCAGATAGGCTTTTTTCTGCTCAAAGGCCAGACCGATTTCATTGAGAGCCGGCACGATATGTTCATTGATAATCGACAGCGGCGGCACCGTTTCCTTCAGCAAAGCGGCGGCACACTGTACCGCTTCGGCTTTCAAGCCCTTGACTACCGCCGTTTGCAGGGTAATCTCCGAGGGAGAAGCCGTTTTGGTATCAGCAGGCGGGGCTTCAGCGGCATGGGCGATATAGTCCGCACAGCCGGTATCCAGTTGGTGCAAAGCCCGAAACGCATAATAGGTATGCATCATGGCCTGTGAAAACGGGTTCATAATCGCACAGTTCAGACCGCTGTGCAGGGCGTTGGCATAGAAGGTACTCGTCACCAAATCCCTTTGGGGCAGTCCGAACGAAATATTGGAAATACCCAAACTGGTTTTGATGCCTTTTTCGTGCAATTGCTGTACCGTAGCCAGTGTGACAACGGCACTCTCCGGATTCGATGAAATCGTCAGAGCCAGCGGGTCCACAATAATATCCTTCTGACGGATACCGTACCGTGCCGCCCGCTGTATGATGGTTTCGGCAATTTTCACCCGTGCTTCAGCCGTATCGGGGATACCGTTTTTATCAATGGTCAGGGCAATCAGCCCGCCGCCATACCGCTGTACCAAGGGAAAAACTGCCTGCATACTCTCTTCCGTGCCGTTGACGGAATTGACCAGCGGCTTGCCGTTATACAGCCGCATGGCGGCCGCTAACGTTTCCGGCTTCGTGGAATCAATTTGCAGAGGTACATCCGTTACCGCCTGTATGGCGGCCACGCATTGGCACATGACAGCCGTTTCATCAATCTCCGGCAAGCCGGTATTGACATCTAAGATATGTGCGCCGGCTTCGGCCTGACGGAGGGCTTCATGCAGGACATAGTTCATGTCGCCGCTTCGGAGGGCGGCTTTAAGTTTCGGTTTGCCTGTCGGGTTGATGCGTTCCCCGATTAGGACAGGGTCTTTATCCATCACCACCGCATGGGTATAGGAAGAAACCATCGTCCAGTTTTTTTCTTCGGGATAAGCATAGGGCAGTGACCGAGTTTTTTCTACCGTTCGGGCGATAAACGCCGGTGTGGTGCCGCAGCACCCTCCCAAAATGGACGCACCTTTTTCGGCTAACGGTACCATATAATCGGAAAAGGCCTCAGCCCCGATAGTAAACACGGTTTTTCCGTCCTGCACTACCGGCAGACCGGCATTCGGATTGACAATTACCGGCACAGACGCATATTCCCGGAACGTATCCATGAGGTCAAGCATTTTATCCGGCCCTAAAGAACAGTTCATGCCCAGAGCATCCACTCCCAGCGATTCCAACAGGGCTATCATCGCTTTCGGGTCGGCACCGGTCATCAGTTTGCCGCCGGCATCATAAACATTCGTGACAAACACCGGTAAATCACAGTTTTCCTTGGCCGCTAATACCGCCGCTTTGGTTTCATAGCTGTCGTTCATGGTTTCGATCAGCACCAGATCGGCACCGCAGGCGGCCGCCGTTTTGACATTGTCGGCAAAAATCGACACCGCTTCTTCAAAGGGCAAATCGCCCAGCGGTTCCAACAATCGTCCGGTCGGTCCCATGTCAAAAGCAATATACGCTTCTTCACGGCCTTTGACGGCTTCTTTCGCACAGGCGATTCCGGCGGCTATCAGAGCGGCATAATCCGGAAATTTCTCCCGATTCAAACCAAAGGTATTCGTTTTGATGATGTGACAGCCGGCCTCTAAATAAGCCCGATGCAGGGCTATTATTTTTTCAGGCTGTTCGATGTTCCAGCGTTCGGGCGAATAGCCGGAGGGCAGTCCCATGCTTTGCAGGACGGTACCCGTGCCGCCGTCAAAATAGACACGCTTTTCTTTTATCAGTTCAAGAATAGGTTTCATATGTCACCTTCTTTGGAATATTAAACACAAACGCACCGTTTCCCCTTGCCTGAACGGAATAATTGTTTGTTCACTCAACACAAAAGTTTCGGTCAGGGGAAGTTCCCAAGTGAAAGTTCTCCCCGACACTCCTTAAAACTCTGATGTTAAAGTACCGGCAGAGCAGGCGTTTCTGCTTGCCAAGAACTTGAAAGACATCAACACAAAAGTTTCGCTCAAGCCTTTTCAAAGGCTTGTGGGGTCCAGGGGCAAAGCCCCTGGTGGGAGGTTTGGAGGGCAAAG
>CADCOZ010000307.1 GCA_902803125.1 uncultured Ruminococcus sp. | reverse complement strand
TTGTCAAACTCTTCCTTATAGCGGTCGATGGTGGTCGTTTTCTCTGTGGGAGTTGTGTTGGGTGTTTCTTCAGCAGCAGGAACCACCGAAAGCCCTTCCAGAATCTTTATCAGTTCGTCATAGTTGATTTCCTCTGTTTCTCTATCACTCGTCAGCCAAACAACAATGTTTTCCTCTTCAAATTTTACTGTGGCAGTATAGTACACCTTGTCGCTTTCTTCGGATTCTTTATGACAATTGATAATGGTTGGGTGACCGTTAAGGGTCTTTTCCTCTGTGCTGATAACACCGGCTTCTGTTCTGTGATAGGTGTCTGCCTCATAAGTTACACCAAACAGATGGAACCCACCCGCATAGCGTCCGCTTTCCGGACAAATGGTGAAACCGCCGTGACTGCCAATGATGGTATAACCTTCCGGAAGATAGGCAGTGACAATATCGTAATCGTTGTTATACTGGGGATCGTTTTCTTCTGTGGCACTCATGCCGGCGGTTATGGATACGCCATACTTGCCCACAGGCTCCTGAATCAGCCCGAACATATTGGTAGCGGCGGCTACTACGGTGGTGGTGCCGATAACGGCGGCCACAATGGCAAACACGGCTATCTTTTTGGCGTTGAAGCGTTTGGTTTTAGCGGGGACGGTATCGTCCAGATGATAAAGGGTGTTCATAACTTTGTGATGGAAAGCGGGGGTCGGGTCACCGTAGGCTGTTTGAATGTTCTTTTTCATAGCAATCGCTCCTTTTTGATTTACACATGATTTCGAATGGTTGGCTACAGCATTACAGCCTTTGCGTTCCCGGGTCGACAAGCTTTTTAGCGGCTTGTTCTTCGCTTGGTCTGTCATCCTGTTTCAATCATTAGAGTTTTGAAGAGGGCAAACGGTTCGTTTGTTTTGGAAATTTTTTTAGAATCGGATATTTCGACAAAAAAATCTTGGGTGAAGAATGGTTCGTTGTCGGATACTTCCAAAAGTCATTCCCTTCCACAAGGAATTTGTGATATATTGTTGTGTTATGCCGCAAGGCGTGCTATAATAGACTCCGGTTATTACTGATGATTAAATGGCAAAGGAGTTTTTGACATGAAAAAAAGACGAACCCGTATTTTTGCCCTGACACTGGCCGCTTTTCTGCTGACCTGTACGGCGGTCGGCTGCGGCGGTCAAAACAAACAGGACAGCAGTTCTTCCCCCGACAGTACCGTTTCCGCTGTATCGGACGACTCCAAAACCTCTGAAACAGCCAGTACCGCTTCTGATACCGAACCAAGTAAACAACCTGTTTCTGCTGTTTCCGAAACAGAAGATAAGACCTCTTCAGCGGTCGAAAGCCAGACTTCTGACACTTCTGAGGATTCCGAACCCTCCGACACCTCTGAGCCTTCCGAACCTTCCGAACCTTCCGAACCTTCCGAACCTTCTGATACCTCCGACACCTCCGAGGAGTCTTCCGAAGAAGAGAGCAGTGAACCTTCCGAGGAACCGATTGATGTGGCGACCGTGGCCGTGGGAGCCTGGACATATGCGGTAGGTCAGAACTATATCAACATGACGCTTTATGAAGATGGTGTGGTGATTGCTCAGATCAGCGGCATGGTGGATCATCCGGCCGGTTCGTGGACGGTTGTTGATAATCAGGTCATCGTGACCCTGCTCGATACCCAGACGACTTTTCAATATATCAATGATCAGCTGATATCGGCAGATAATCCGGAAGAAGTCTTTTCCAGAGGCACCACAACGGCACCGGATACGGAATCTTCTCAGGAAGAATCTGCCGTTGACACGACTCAATGGATGAGCCTGATCGCCGGTGAATGGACACTGAGCACGGACAGCGGCTATACGAATCTGCGGCTTGATGAAAACGGCACTGCTGTGGCAGAATTGAGCGGATTGTCCGATACTATGGTCGGTCAATGGTGGGTAGCAGATACTTCGGTGGTTATCAAGCTGCCCGGCGGTGAAGCCGTCTATGAATACATCAACGATATGCTTGTCAATGAGGAAGACCCTTCCGAAACCTTTTCCAGAGGTACAACCTACAGCGATTGACGGCTTTCAACAGAATAGAATAAGACCGATGAGTGTGGGGTATCTCACATCTCACCGGTCTTTTTTGTGTGTCAAAAGGTTGTCAAAAGGGTATAGCGTGTTTTTCTTTGTGATCCATCAGCCCTCTGTGACAAGATTCGTTCACGAATACCGAGAAGCCGCTGGCCGTTGATATAAGGACGGCTCAGCGGAGTTATTCCGCATTTCTGCCGCTTACTTATCGACTGTGCGAATGGTAACGGATTCAATGACGGGCTGTTGGTCGGCAGCAATAGAGCCGTTGTTATCGGTGGGCTGTGCATCACGGCAAACCGCATCAACAATTTCAATGCCTTCTTTTACATAGCCGAAAGCGGCATAACTGCCGTCCAGTGAAGCGGTGTGATTATCGGACTGCACAATAAAGAACTGCGAACTGGCACTGTTCATATCATAGCTGTTGCGAGCCATAGAGATGGCACCTCTGGTGTGGGACAGCGGGTTGCTGTAGCCGTTGGCACTGAACTCACCATAGATATTGTGTTCTGAGCCGCCGGTGCCGTTGCCCAACGGGTCACCGCCCTGCATCATGAAGCCTTCCATAATGCGGTGGAAGGTCAGACCGTTATAGAAACCGGACTGTGCCAAATAGACAAAGTTCCGGGTGGTAATGGGTGCCGCTTCATAGTCCAGCTTGACAATGATCTTGCCGTAGTCTTTGATGCTGATATCGGCATAATAATCCTTGGTGTTGTCAATGACAACGTCTTTCATGTAATCTGTCGAGGGCTTATCAGCGTCTTCTGTACTGGTCGTGCTGACGGTGCTGGTATCGGTCAGGGAGGTATCGCTGACGGTGCTGACGGTGGTGCTGGTTTCGATGGGGTTCGAGGAGGAATCATTCTGTTTGCCGACATTCTGAACAATCGCCAGAATAATGAGGAATACAGCGATAACACCCAACAGGATGCCTGTAACAATCAGAATGATTTTTCCCTCATTACTGGGTTTCGGTTCCGTTTTTTTCTTGATTTTTCTTGCCATAATTTTGTTTCCTTCTTTCTAAAAAATAAGTCCTGCTCATTATACCATAACCCTTACATTTTTTCAAGCGGTTAGGGAACGGAAATAGTGAATAGTGAATAATGAATAGTGAATAATGAATAATGTGCGAGGAGCCAAAAGTCAGCGAATTTAGGGAGGGGGTTCCCCCAAGGGACTGACGGAACAAAAGTGATTTTTGCAGGTATTGACAAAGCCGCCGTTCAATGGTATACTGGCGGTGTAAAGTTGGTCAGACAAATGAATTGACCAACGAGAAAGGAGTACGAATATGATTGTGACAGAGGTATTTTTCTGCTAACTGAATAGGGGCATAGACGACGGCCGTTGAGGGGATACAGTATCCCTTTTGTTGTCATGCCGTTTTAAGGAACCTTTCGTGATCATTGACTGATGTTCAGCACACTCGGAAAGGGTGTGCTTTTTATGTCCTTTTTCAGCCGCAGAGATCCGCTAAAGGTCGATTTCTGCGGCCTTTTTGCGTCCTTGTTCAGTGAGCAGACAGATGAAATAAAAAACAAAAATCACTGAATGGAGAGGAACAAACATTGAATATTAACGATTACGGATTTGATTATCCCGCAGATTATCTTGCAGGAATGAACGGTATCCCTGCACGCATCACCGCCGTTCATAAAGGACGGTTTGGTATTGTATCCGACTTTGGCGAAGGCTTTGCGGTGCTGAAGGGTCGGGAATACTATCATGACGGTGAAGCATTTCCGACGGTGGGCGACTTTGTGCTGATGGAACACAACACCGACGGGGACAGCCGCATCATTAAAACCCTGACACGCAGAACGTACTTTTCACGCCGTGACCCTGATAAAGGCAGGGGAGAGCAGGCGGTAGCCGCAAATTTCGACTATGTCTTTATCATGCAGTCGATGAACCATGATTTCAACCCCAAACGCATGGAACGATATTTGACAGCGGCTCGTCAGTCAAAAGCCGAGCCGGTGATAGTTCTCACAAAGGCAGACCTCACGGACGATTATCTGCCGTATATTCTGGAAGTCAGCCGTATGGCAGAGGGTGTGCGGCTTTGTATCGTCAGTGCCAAAACGGGTTATGGCCTGAATGAACTGTCGCCGTATCTTCAAAAGGGCAAAACCCTTGTTTTCTTGGGTTCATCGGGTGTTGGCAAGTCCAGCTTGGTGAATGCTCTGGCCGGAGAAAAGATGATGGACGTTAACGGTATCAGAGAGGACGACAGCAAGGGACGGCATACGACCACGCATCGGGAACTTATTA
>CADCOZ010000306.1 GCA_902803125.1 uncultured Ruminococcus sp. | reverse complement strand
GGTACCAACGCAGGTACCAACCCAGGTACCAACCCGGGTACCAACCCAGGTACCAACCCGGGTACCAACCCAGGTACCCCAACTAAAGAAAGAAAGAAGTATTCTTCTCCCTTAAGGGAGAAGAATACGGCGTACACGCCCGCCTGCCCTGAGGGCGGCGTTCGTGTACCGCCTGAGCAGAAAGAACAGACGGAGTCGACTCCGCAGACAGAGCCGAAAAGCGGCGGCTTGGTTCCGGTCAAGGAAATACTGGCGTATGCCTATAACAACGCACTGAGCGGCGGAACGGAATCAGTGTGGGAGTTTTATGGCGGCTTCGAGCGATCCGGTACGGCTATGCCGCCGGAGTGGCAGGAACTGTATGGGCGGTATGTCGCTGCGGATGGAGAGCATCGGCGGCAGTTCATCGAGCTGTTGATGTCCGGAAAACTCCGTGAAAGGTGGGGGAGTATCGTTGACTCGCCCTGAAGGCAGCGTTCGTGTATCGCCTGAACAGAGCAGTGCAGAGAGGGGAGCGGCACTGGATTCGTGGGGGATATCGTTCGGCGGACAGTTCGGAGGGGAACGTCAGGATTCGGGAATGTTTGCGGGGAACGTGTGGTAAGATAGAGTCAACCGGCTGTCTGTTGTGGCGGCCTGAAATATGATACGGGGTGGTTGATTTGAAGGTCAGTGAACTTACCGCACGATATTCTTTCCGCAATATCCGTGAAAAAACGACCGGAAAAAAGCTGCTGTCACAGTTTGTCTGTTTCGGCATCGGCTTTATCGCTTCCGGCGGTTCCGTCTTTGATACCTATACGCCCTTTGGAATTTCTGTCACAGCCGCCGTACCGTTTGGCGGGGTTTTTGCTTCCTTCATCGGCTCGACTGTCGGCTATATGGTTTTTGCCGGACGAAGCAGTCCCTTCCGCTACATCGCCGCTATGCTGGCGGTTGTGGCGATTCGCTGGACGCTCAACGACATCAAACGTCTGAACCGCCACGCCTTTTATGCCGCCCTTGTTTGCTTTGTGCCGACTCTCGCCACCGGCTTGGCGGCCATGAGTGTCAGCGGGTTCCGCACGGAAGCGGTGCTGGCCTGCGGGATTGAATCCCTTTTGGGAGCAGGGGCCGCTTATTTTTTCTCCCGCACCAATGTGATTCTTCAGGGAACCAAAAGCATCGGTATGCTGACCCTTACGGAAGTATCCTGCTTGGTCTTCAGCGGCTGTATTGCCTTGCTGGCGTTATCGGGCATCACGCTGGGGCCGATTGCGGTGGGGCATATGGCCGCTGTTCTCTGTATCCTGATGGCCGCTCACTACGGTTCTGTGGCCGGTGGAGCAATAGCCGGAGCCGCCGGGGCTGTGCTGAGTTTCGGCTCGGAAAACTTTTTCTATATCGGAGCCGCTTATGCCTTCGGCGGCTTATTGGCGGGGCTGTTTTCGCATATGGGACGGTTCATGTCTGTTGGGGTGTTTATTGCCGGCAGCTGTATCATTACGCTGCAGGTGGGACATCCCGACAATGTTCTGACACTGCTGTATGAAAGTCTTATCGCCTCGGTGGTGTTTCTTGTTCTGCCCAAAACCGCCGGCCGTTTTCTTTCGGCGGTGTTCCTCACGGGGAACAAGGATTTGCACAGTGAAGGACTGCGGCGGTCTATTATTATGCGGCTGGATTTCGCCGCCAAAGCCTTGTCTGATGTTTCTGACGATGTGGAAGAAGTCGCACAAAAGCTGAATCGTCTGGTAACCCCGACACTGGACAGCGTTTATGAACGTGCCGTTGAACAAACCTGTCCCCACTGCGGTTTGCGGGTATTCTGCTGGGAACATCGGGAAGGGGTTTCGATGGCATCGTTCCAGTCCCTCAATGAGTTACTGCTGAAAAAAGGCCGTATCGTTCCCGAAGATTTTCGGGAAGATTTCAGCCGCAAATGCTGCCGTACCACGGAAATGGCGGCTTCCGTCAACAAAAGCTACCAAAACTATTTAGCCTCTGAAGCGGCGGCGAAAAGGGTAGAGGAAGTTCGTGCGGTGGTGGCGGGTCAGTTTTGCGGGCTGGGCGATATTCTGGGCGAGATGGCCAATGAATACGAGAACTATGAATTTTTCGACAATGAATTGGCCGAAAATATCCTGATGAAATGCAAGGAATTGGGGCTGATTCCGATAGATGTCAGCTGTCGGGTGGATCATCTTGGCCGCATGACCGTTGAAGCCGAAATCTATGACGAGGACAGAAAAAAGCTGAAGCGGCCGCTTATCACGCAGGAAATCTCCAAGCTGTGCGGCCGTCATTTTGATACGCCGAACATCACGGCCGCCTTTGGGCGGTGCCGCATTTTGCTGAGTGAACGTCCCGTTTTTGATGTGGAGATGGCCGCCAGTCAGCACATTTGCGGGAGCGGACTGCTCAGCGGCGACCATTTCCGCTGTTTCAATGATGGATCGGGACGCTTGACGGCGGTACTCAGTGATGGCATGGGAACCGGCGGACGGGCGGCGGTGGACGGCGGCATGGCGGTCAGCATTTTTTCCAAACTCATCAAAGCGGGTTTAGGTTTTGACTGTGCCTTAAAGGTGGTCAATTCCGCTTTGATGGTCAAGTCGGAAGACGAATCACTGGCCACACTGGACGTTGCCGCTGTTGACCTGTACAGCGGTCAGGTGACGTTCCGCAAGGCCGGAGCGGCTTTATCGTTTATCCGCAAGAACGGCGATATGTACCGTGTGGAAACGCCTTCTCTGCCCATCGGCATTTTGAACGAGGTGGCGTTCACCTGTACGGAGGATACGCTGTCGCCGAATGATATTATTGTCATGGTGTCGGACGGTGCGGTAGTGAGCGGGGAAGAATGGATCGAGCGGATTATTCTTCAATGGCAGGACAAAAGTATGCAGGACTTGGCGCACCTGATCAACGATGAAGCCACCGCACGGCGTTCGGACGGTCACGATGATGACATTACCGTCATCGCCATGCGTGTCTGCCAATAGTGTTGGAGGGCTCTGCCCTCCAAACCTCCCGTTGGGGGAAAACTTTTTCTGGCGAAAAAAAGTTTTCCCCCAAACCCCCTTTCAAAATTCGCTGTGTTTTACCTCGTCAAACATTATTCACTATTCATTATTCATTTTTTCTCCTTTCCCTAAATTCGCTGACTTTTGGCTCCTCACACATTATTATTTATTCGTTATTCTTTATTCTTTATTATTTATTTCCGGTTCACAAATTGATTTGACAATTCGGAAGATTTATAGTATAATAGCGGTGCAGTTTATTTTGAAAACAGAGCGGAGGTGCTGACAATGACAAAGTATGTATGCGAAGTGTGCGGTTATGTGTATGATCCCTATGCCGGAGATCCGGATAACGGTATTGCAGTAG
>CADCOZ010000305.1 GCA_902803125.1 uncultured Ruminococcus sp. | reverse complement strand
ATACCCGAACATCTTGCCACAGAGAAACAACTTCTGTACCATCAACACAAAAGTTTTTCGCAAGCTTTTCAAAGGCTTGCGGGCGACGCGAAGTTAGTCCCTTTAGGGAGTCCAGGGGCAGAGTCCCTGGTGGGAGGTTTGGAGGGCAAAGCCCTCCAACACTCATCAGGCGAGGACAGAAGCACAGCGGGCGCAGAGGGTGGGGTGAGTCGGGTTTTGACCGACGGTTTTGCTGTAGATCCAGCAGCGTTCGCATTTTTCGCCTTCGGCGTGGGCAACGGTGACGGAAAGGGAAGAAACGTCCGCTTGTTCAATGGCAACTTCAGATACGATGAAGGAGGCCGCCAGTTCTTTTTCGGCTTCTTTCAGGAAATCGTACTGCTCGCCCGCCGCACGGAGTGTGACCTTCGCTTCCAGTGAGGCACGAAGCGTCTTGTTCTTGATCTCGACTTCGATGGCCTTCTTGACTTCATCTCTGGTTTCGTGGATACGATCCCACATCGCCATAAAGGACGGGTCGGGCTGTACGTTGGTCAAGGCGGGCATCTCGTTGAACAGCACATGAGCGGCATTGGCTTTGCTGTCATGCGGCATGAACTGCCAGATTTCATCGGAAGTATAGGCCAAAATCGGCGCAATCATGCGGGTCATGGCATCCAAAATCATATAAATCGCCGTTTGGGCGGCTCTTCTGAGCTTACCGTCCTTCTGCTCGGTATAGAGTCTGTCTTTGAGTACGTCAAAGTAGAAGTTGGACATATCGACAACGCAGAAGTTATGAACCGCCTGATAGACCTGATGGAAGTCAAACTTATCGTAGCCTTCACGCACCTTTACATTCAGGGCATCCAGCTTGGAAAGCGCCCACTGATCCAGCGGCAGGAGTTCATCAAGCGGCACCATATCGGTATCGGGGTTGAAGTCGCTGATGTTGCCGAGGATATAACGAGCGGTATTTCTAATCTTGCGGTAGGCTTCGGACAACTGCTTCAGAATATCATTCGAGATACGCACGTCCGAATGATAGTCACTGGACGCTACCCACAAACGCAGGATATCTGCACCGTACTGGTCGATAATCGCCTGCGGGCTGAGACCGTTGCCCTGTGATTTGGACATCTTTTTGCCTTCCATATCAATAACCCAGCCATGCGTGACAGCCGCCTTATACGGAGCCTGTCCTCTGGTGGCAATAGCGGTCAGCAAAGAGGACTGGAACCAGCCTCTATACTGGTCGGCACCCTCCAAATACAGGTCAGCCGGCCATCTCAGGTAGGGTCTTTCTTCACAGACGGCGGCATGGGATACACCGGAATCGAACCAAACGTCCATGATATCTTTTTCTTTATCAAAGGTTTGACAGCCGCACTTCGGACAGGTCAAACCCGCCGGTACCAGTTCGTTGGCATCTTTCGCATACCAAATATCGGAACCGCTCTCGGCAAACAGGTCGGCCACGTGTTCCATCGCCTGCTTATCAATAATCGGCTCGCCGCAGTCCTTACAGAAGAAAATCGGAATCGGTACACCCCATTTTCTCTGTCGGGAAATACACCAGTCTTTTCTTTCCCGCACCATCGAGGTGATTCTGTCCTCACCCCAGCCGGGAATCCACTGAATACCCTTGATGGCTTCGATGGCTTCGTCTTTGAAGTCGTCTACCGAACAGAACCACTGCTTTGTGGCACGGAACAGCACGGGCTTCTTACAACGCCAGCAGTGCGGATACTGGTGGATAATCTTTTGCAGGGCAAACAAAGCCCCTGTCTTATCGAGATACTCGGCAATCGGCTTGTTGGCTTCTTCGGTCAGCAGGCCGGCAAACATACCGGCTTCTTCGGTCAGACGGCCATGCGCATCTACCGGCACCACCATCGGCAGTTCCTTATAATTGCGGCAAACCTCATAGTCATCGACACCGTGACCGGGTGCGGTATGAACACAGCCGGTGCCGCTTTCCAAGGTAACATGATTGCCGACAATCACCAGTGAAGTACGGTCAAGGAACGGATGTGCCGTTTTCATATATTCCAGCTCGGCTCCCTTCAGGGTACCGATGACTTCGTAGTTTTCAATACCGGCGGCTTCCATCGCAGATACATAGAGTTCTTCTGCCATGACATAATATTCATTACCGCTTTTGATGACGCTGTAATTAAAGCGGGGTCCCACACAGATAGCCACATTCGCCGGCAGTGTCCATGTCGTGGTGGTCCAGATGACGAAATAGGTGTTTTTGATATCGGCTCCCATCGCAGACAGCTTGCCCAAGTCGTCTGTCACACGGAACTTGACATAGATAGAATGACAGGGATCCTCTGCATATTCGATTTCGGCTTCGGCCAGTGCCGTTTCACAGTCCGGACACCAATAAACGGGCTTCAGACCACGATAGATATAACCTTTGGAAGCCATTTCCGCAAAGATGCGAATTTGCTTGGCTTCAAAGTCATGTGTCAGGGTGATATAGGGGTTATTCCACTCGCCGATAGCCCCCAGCCGCTTGAACTGTGTCCGCTGGTCATCAATATAACTCAGGGCAAAGTCACGGCAGATTTTTCTCAGCTCTACCTCAGAGATAGACGTTGAATTGCCAACACCGGCCTTGGCTCTGGCCTTCAGCTCGGTGGGCAGACCGTGGGTATCCCAGCCGCGTACATAGGGTGACTGGAAACCGGTCATATTCTTATAACGGACAATAATGTCCTTCAAAACCTTATTCAGGGCATGACCCATATGGATATTGCCGTTGGCATACGGCGGGCCGTCATGCAGTACATAAAGGGGTTTTCCTTCGTTCTGCTGCATCAGGGTTTCATAGACCTTCTCCTGTTCCCAGCGGGCCAGCATGACCGGCTCTGACTTGGGAAGTCCCGCTCTCATCGGGAATTCTGTCTTGGGCAGATTTAACGTACTGTTATAATCCTGCGGCATAGATTTTCTCTCCTTTTTCATCTGTTATGCAATAAGCTATAAGCCAAAATCCGACACACAAAAAGGTGTCGGATAATTAAGCCGTTTATTCGGCACTGCTGCCGGTTTTTTTGTCCTGTTTCTTGCCAAAGACAATCGGCTGACGCTTGATTTTTTTCTTTCCCTCTGCCGGTTTTTCCTGCACAGGCTCTTCTGCGGAAACCGATGCTTCTGCCTGTGCCGACACTTCTTCGGAAACCGCCGGCTCCTCCGAAACGGGTGCTTCTTCTTCCTCCGGCTTCTCGTGGAACATCATTTCATCAATGCTCATCGGCACAGGTTCATCACAGGTGCCGTCATTGGCTGTCGGTTCCTGCAAGACCGCCGCCTGAATATCATTCAAGTTGCTGTCGGCGGAATCGTCCTCATCGGTCAGGGACAGCTTCGGCAGTTCTATGGTATCCTCCAAAGAGGCACTGCTCTGCTGTTCCCGCTCCAACTCCGCTCTGGCACTCCTATTGGTACGAATTTCTTCGGAAATGGCTCTGATCTTATCGGTATCCACCATTTCCACATGAATCTCTGTTTCCTTTTTCGCTTCTTCCACTGCTCTGTCGGCTTCCGCCTGCACTTCCTGCTCCACAGCGGCCGGTCTGACAGGCTCCGTCGTCTGGTAGGTTTCTTCCATTTTTCCCTGATACTGATGGAACTCTTCTGCTTTGGGCAAAGCATTGATCAGCTGCAAATGGTTCTTATAGGCATCAATCAGGGCATCTCTGAAGCGTGTCACTTCGGTCTGGATACGAATGATGTGCTGCTTCTGCTGCGCAAGAATCCGGTTGTTTTCGTCAATGCCGGCCGCCGAGCGAGCCAACGCACTGTTCAAAATGGTTCGTGCTCTGAGTTCGGAAGCAGAAAGCATGAGCGTTGATTTGGCTTCGGCTTCGCTAATGGTTTTGTCTGCCTGCGCACGAGCTTCTCCGGTAATGCTTTCTGCTTCGGCGGCTGCCTCCCGCACCAATTTCTTGGCGGTGGCTTCCGCTGTAATCAGGGCATCTTGTACGGCTTGAGCCTTTGCTTCATGCTCAATAATTTGCCGATTCAGCTGTTCAATGCGAGCCTCTAATTCCTGATTGGTACGTTCCTGCTGTCTTACTTTTTCTATCACGCCGTCAACAAACGTATCGACATCCTCCACTTTGTAGCCGCCGATACCGGAACGCCGAAAGCTGATATTTTCAATTTCTTCCACTGTCAGCATACCATTTTCTCCTTTCTATCGGTAGGGAGCTTCAGCAGCCTTTGGAGTGCCGCCGTTCGTCCGTCACATCAGAAATAGATATTGTCGCTCTCCACTTCGTCCATCACGTCCTCACCGGACAGTCTGACATTACTCGGCATGACAATATAGGTATCTTCCGACACTCTGCTGATTTTTCCGTTATGGGCATATGCCACACCGCTGAGAAAATCAATAATACGCTTGCCGATATCCTTATTGGTCTGTTCCATGTTCAGAATGAGCGTATTTCTCTTGATGAACTCATCTGCCATCGTTGTGACTTCTTTATCAAAGCTCTCCGGCTTGAAAAGAACAAACTGAACCTTTGTGTCATCATGCAGGTTAATCACATTATCCGAGGCCTCCTCTTCCATCATCGGCTGTGCTCCATCGTCAAAGTCATCGGCCGCAGGCTGCGGCTCCGGAGCGGGCTGTTCTTCTTCCTCTTCGCTATAGTAATCATCGTAATCCGCATCCTCATCGGGCTGCTTTAAAATACTTCTGAACTTTTCTCTGAATCCTGCCATTTCAATCTACCTCCGTTATCTGTATATTCTGGCACCAAACAGTCTGGATCCGATCCGAACCATGTTGGCACCCGATGTAATGGCTTCTGCAAAATCATCAGACATCCCCATCGAAAGAAAGTCCATATTTACATTATCTAATGTTTTGGCCGAAATGTCAATAAATAATTGCTGCATTTGGTCAAAAAATTTAAAAACATCGGATTTTTTGTCACAAATGGGAGGAATCGCCATCAAACCTCTCACTTTAATATGGTCTAATGCCGCAATAGCCGCCAGCAGTTCCTCCAAAGATTCTGCCATGACACCCGATTTGTTCTCTTCCCGACCGATATTGACCTCAATCAGAATGTCGGTGGTCAGGTTCTGTTTGGCAGATTGTTTAGCAATTTCCTGTGCCAAACGCAGGCTGTCGACAGATTGAATCATCGATACCTTTCCGATAATCTGCCGCACCTTGTTGGTCTGCAAATGACCGATGAACTGCAAATCGCAGTCTGTCAGCTGATACTCGTCATACTTCGACAGCAACTCCTGCACCTTGTTTTCGCCGATATGCCGCAGTCCCAACCCGATGGCATAGTTGATGACCGCCGGCGGCACGGTTTTGGTGGCCGCCAAAAAGGTGATATCTTCCGGACGGCGGCCGGATGCTTCTGCGGCACGGGCGATGGTTTCCATAATTTCTTCATAGTTCCGTCTGACGGCTTCCAGCGTTCTATACATTTCTTCCGATAATTTTTCCGGCATACAAATTGGCTCCTTCCACGATAATCTCGTCATACACCTGCACGGCTCCCTGCTTTGTCAGGAACACATCTTCACGGTCTTTTTCCGACAAACTGCTGATAACATAATCTTCGCCCGAAAAAATCGGCAGAATCTCCCGAAAGGCAATCTCGTTGCCGAATTTGACGAAAACGCCCGAACATACCTTGGTTTCGGTTTGTGTCTGACCGTTTTCGTCCTCCACTTCTTTGGTCAGTTCCTGCTCATGCACCGCCGATTTGGGAATGGCAATTCCCTGATAGGTACGCAGGATAAGAGAGAACCGGCCCTTTCGCAGAACAGCCATTTCTTCATTCATAAAGGTACCCCGCAAAATCACCACGGCATCGGAGGACTTGTTCTTCTGGTTGATGGAATACAGTTCCACCTCGATTTTATCGCCCGACACCACCGGAATATCCATCTGTAAAGAGCGGGCATTTTTGATTTTCAGGGCTTCTTCTGCCGTAACCGGACACGCCATATACCAATAAACGCCGCTAATCGTTTTGCCGATGACATTATCCGGCACTTCCTTGGGCTTAATGGCTCCCTCTGCCATATCCTGCGGCAGAATTTTGGTCAGATTGTCGATAGAAAACGTATTTTCATAGCCGTCCGTACTGCTGACAAAATAGCCGGTAGCCGGTGACTTAATTTCCAAACTCTTCTTGCCCTTGGACAGCTCCAGCTCTAACTGTTTGCTTTTGAGTTCCAGTTCGCTGATTTTGGCTCCGTAATGCAGTGATTTACCGGTCACCAACTGTCTTTCGTTAATGGTATACAGCACATCATCGGCCATCAGCCCCGCCTCTGTCAGATGGCCGTTATTGCGTTCCACATTGGCCCTGACCAAATAATTGCTGACCGTCTTATCCAACTCAGACGGTGTTTTGGTCAGTGTTTCCGCATTGGCCTGTAACTGTGACAGGGACTGTATCTGTTTTTTCAAGCGTTCGCTTTCCTGTTTGGTACCGGCCGAAGCCACGCTGTCAAAAACGCCGGCCACCGGTTCATTGACAGACACTTTTTCGCCGTCATTGACCATATAGGAAATGACACCGCTGCCCTGAGCCGTGACAAATGTTTCTTCGTGAATCACAAAGCAGTCGCAGGTCACGGCATCATAGGCGATTGTTTCCTTGGCAATAATCGTACTAACCTGCGTAAAGCTGGCACGGCAAACCACCGATATCACATAGGCTATCACCAGCACCGTCAACAATGTCATAATAACCCTCTTAATTACCGTTGTCTTATCCACATACT
>CADCOZ010000304.1 GCA_902803125.1 uncultured Ruminococcus sp. | reverse complement strand
TTTCAGCTCCACCAATACGGTAACCTGCTTGCCGTTTTCAGCCGCTTTAATCAGTGCCGCAATCACGGGAGAATTGCCGCTGACACGGTAGAGGGTCTGTTTGATGCCCAGCACATCTTTGTCATTGGCCGCCTGATTGATAAACTTAATCACGCTGTCAAAGCTCTCATAGGGGTGATGCACCATTCTGTCTTTTTCCCGAATGGCGGCAAAAATATCTTCATAGCCGAAAAACTCTGACGGCGGACTGACCGGATCAATCGGTTCAAACCGCAGGGCATCCAGTCCTTCCAGACCGCCGAATTTGGAAAGGAACGTCAGATCCAGCGGACCGGACAGTTCATAAATTTCCTTATCCTCCACTTCCAGCATTTCCACCAGAAAGTCCCTCAGCTTTTCGTCACACTTGCTGACAATTTCCAGCCGCACCGGATCGCCTCTCTGCCGCTTTTTCAGGGAATGTTCAATTTCCACCAGCAGGTCATCGGCCTCTTCATCAATATCCAAATCGGAATCCCGTGTAATGCGGAACGGACACCACGCCTGTATGGTATACAGTTCAAACAAATCGGATAAATGACTGATGATGATATCCTCCAGCAGAACAAACGCCCGACCGGTCTCGGCCTTGACTTCAAAGAAGCGGGGAATAATGGAAGGCACCTGCACCACCGCAAAAATATCCTCCCCGTCCTTCAGCAGTCTGACGGCAATATTCAGGCTCTTATTCGCCAACAGCGGAAACGGTCTTGAGGTATCCACCGCCAGCGGTGTCAGCACCGGAAACACCAGCTTGTTGAAATAGACATCCACTTCCTGTTTTTGTGCCTTATTCAACTCCTTGATTTTGAGGAACCGCAGTTTATGCTTTTTCAAGGCAGGAATGACGGAATGGTGCAGACAGGAATACTGCTTCTTGGTAAATTCATGAATCTTTTCGCTCAGATTCTCAAACAGCTGCACCGGTGTCATGCCCGATTCATCGGGAATATTCGGCTTGGAATGCATTCTGTCCATAACGCCGGCCACCCGCACCATAAAGAACTCGTCCAAATTGGAAGCCGTAATAGCCAGAAATTTCACCCGCTCCAGCACCGGATTATCCTTTTCAAAGGCCTCCTCCAGCACACGGGAGTTGAAATCCATCCAGCTCAGTTCACGGTTGCGAAACGGAAAGTCCGCAGGAGAATACAGCTTCACAGGTGTCAGCAGAGCCTCCTTCGGTGCCGCTTTTTTCTTTCCCTTAACGGTCTTGGGGGACTTATCGCTTTTTTCCGATTTGGTAGTTTTCACTGCTTTGGCCGCCTTTGCAGATTTTGCCGCTTTCGTTTTGCCGCTCTTTTCAGCTGTATCCGAAGCGGTTTTTTTGCTTTTGTCGTCTTCTTTTTTCTTCTCGCTCAAGGGTTCTCCAACCTTTCATCGCATTCATGAAAAGAAACCACAGCGGTTTCTTCATACTTATGTGTATTATAACAAATTATTTTTCAAAAGGCAATATTTTCTGTCAATTTTGTTACGGCAATTTCCCCTTTTCTCTACTCCTCCCCCCTCCCGAAATTCGCTGACTTTATGACCAATCACATTATTATTTATTCATTATTCTTTATTATTTATTATTTATTTCTCCCCTCCCTAAAGGGACTAACTTCGTGTCGCCTACAAGCCTTTGAAAAACTTGCGAAAAACTTTTGTGTTGATGTTTCATAAGTTCTATCTCTGCGGCAGGCTCTCAGGGTTCTTTCCGATACCGAAACAGGAATCATAGCAATTTTGCTACATTTTGCCGATGAAATATCGGAAGATTGACAATTGTAGGGAAAAAAACATTGTACTATAATTATTATTACAATGACTCGTTCCACGATAAAAAGCACCGTATGATAATTGAATGAGAGGGAAAAGGCCATGAATCCTCAAGGTTATCCAAATGACAGTCCCTTAGGCAGTTATCCTGCCGGCAACAATAGTCCCATAGGCAGTTATCCTGCCGGAAACAACAGCCCCTTGGGCAGTTATCCCGCCGCTAACAACAGTCCTTTGGGCAGTTATCCCGCCACTAACAATAGTCCCATAGGCAGTTATCCTGCCGACAACAACAGTCCCTTGGGCAGTTATCCTGCCGCTAACAACAGTCCCTTGGGCAGTTATCCCGCTGGTAACAACAGCCCCTTGGGCAGTTATCCGATACCGGAAAATACACCGGCTCCGATGGATACCTCGCCCATAGCGGCTCCCGCCGCTGAACAGCCGTCTGCCTCAGAAGAAAAACAGCCCGCTAAAACACGCTCCAAACGAAAACGAAAAAAAAGAAAGCCTTCCCCCTCCCGCTATGTGTTCTGGGGGTGGCTGTTAGGCAGTCTGCTGATCACCGTTCTGATGTGCAATAACCTGCGGGAATGGTGGACGATTATTTTCTTTTCCCTACAGGCCGCTTTTGGCATCATGACAGCCTGCTGTTCAAAAGCCTCGACCCGTCTGAAAAATATGCTCATCTTTATGGGCATTGAAGGCGTTTTCATTGTGGCGGTCACCATTCTGCGGCTGACTTTTCCCGCCTTTTTTGCGGCACTTACCGTTACGATGGACGTGGCTCTTTTTGGTGTGCTGTTCTGCATTTTGGGCGTATTACTGCCGCTGGTGTTCTGCCGCAACCAATACTTCCTGAAAAAATGCTGTACGGAACCCGTAGAGGCGGTTTGTATCGGCTTGACCCGCAAGCACCACGCTGACCAAACCAAACACCGTGCCACCTTCTCCCCGACCTATGAATATAGCTATAACGGCAAAACCATCACGGCCAGACGTGATACCTCCAGTAATTTCGGAAATCCTCGTGTAGGCCGTCCTTACCGCCTGTTTATTGACCCACGCCATCCCACAAAGTTTTATGAACCGCATTATGCCCGTGCAGAAATCACCGTCTTTTCCATTGGCGGCTTCATCTTTTTTGCACTCGGCTGGTTTCTTATCATTGGCCATACCATTCAAACCGTTCCCATGGGATAAACAGTTTCTGAAAGAACCCGCCGCATCATGCATATATGCGTCCAGCGTTTTTTTGTGTTCCGAATATTCCCCTAATGCAATATCTCGAAAGGAAGGATTCCTTCATGCGATCACCTGACAATAACGAACCGCTATCCTTTGGTTTTTCCGGAGAAGATGACTGGAACCACCATTCCGACAGCCGT
>CADCOZ010000303.1 GCA_902803125.1 uncultured Ruminococcus sp. | reverse complement strand
TGCGGCAGCTGCTGAATGGCCGTATAAATGGGCAGCAGGCGTTCATGGGTATCTACCATCGTGAAATAAATCACCTTATCGTCATCGGAAACCGTGATTTCGGAGGTCTGACGAAAACTCTTGTAGTCACTGTTCTTGCGGACTTCAAAAAACCGGCGTTCCACCTCATTGGAAAGACGCTCAAACTCAACATTGATGCCGCAGTCGCTGTCAAATTTATAAACGAAAGACATTCGGTCAAAGGCTTTTAGAATGCTGATAACCGCTAAAGAAGTTTCCGTTTCCATGGGAACACAGTCTATATACTGACGGCGGCTGTAATCATACAGCAGTACACCGTTGAGGTGAACACTGGGGATACGAACGCCTAACTGCTGTAAGTATTGGATAGCGGACTGGCTTCGGGCCGTGGCGACCGTGAACAGCATCCCGCTGTCAATTAAGCGGCGGATAATTTCTTCTGACCTTGGGGTAAGCTGTGCCTGACGATTGAGCAGTGTGCCGTCAAGGTCACTGACATAAAGTGTTTTCATGGCTGACTCCTTTACGGCTTCATGAGCCGATGGGACGATAATAATAGGTCACATCAGACAATACTAAGGTCTGACAGCCTTCAAACGGTTTGGCGGAGAATTGTCCCCGGCGTTCTTCTCCGCTGTGCAGGTAGAGAACCCCTTCATGTTCCGGTTGACCGTTGACGAAAAAGCCCGTATAGCGATGGTCGGAATACAAAATGGTGCCGTCCCCGTCCGGCAGACCGTTCTTCATGCGTCCCGAATAGACAGCATTCACACCATGCACCGTGATGCTTTTCTCGATAATATACTCCGGTGTCAGGCGGTACAGCTCGTATTCCGTGCTGGACAGAGCCGCACACGGCGGCAGTTCATACAGTTCCTTCAAAATAACCCGCATGGGTTTTTCGGGCTTGTTCTGTCGGAAAATGCCTTCAAACTGCTTTTCGGTATGATCGCCAAAACTGCACCCCATGCCGCTGCGGTCCTCTCCGCTCATACTGCCGTAATAGACCAATGCATTATCCGCACCGTATTCGCAGGTATAGATGCGTTCATCAAGGGCAAACAGGGATTTTCGGAACACCTGATGTCCCGCTATTTCGTTGATGCGGCCGTCACGTTTACCGTTCCTGAATTGACCGATGTATTTGGCTTCGCCGTTTTCATAAAGAATCCCACAGCCGTTATAGGCATCGTTCTGCCACTCGCCTTTATAACACATCTGCTGGTGATGATAAGACACGCCAAAACCGTCCCGCCGGCCTTCTTTGAAGGAACCGATATAGACCACTTCGCCGTTTTGATAGAGCTTGCCCTCGCCGTGGTACAGCGACTGACGGAATTCCCCTTCATAGTGTTTTTCGCCGTTTTCATAGACAATACCCCGTCCGCTCCGATAACCGCCGCTCCATTCGCCGCAGTAAACCAATTTCTTGGCGGCATTGTATTCGTTCATAATGCCGCTCGGCTCTCCCTGACGGAAACGTCCCTCAATATACCGGCCGTCTACATAATAATAACGTCCTGTGCCGTTATAGCGGTCATCCATAAAACTGCCGCTGTAAATCACCCGTCCGTCCGCACCGGTCAGCGTTCCCTGACCGCAAATTTCACCGTTCCTGAAATGACCGGAAATATGGCTTCCGTCCTCACGGTACAGCGTTCCTTCTCCATGATAGCGGTCATTCAGCCACTGCCCCTGATAAAGTACCTTTCCTTCCGGCGTATACGCCGTACCTTCACCGCACCGGACGCTGTTCCGATAGCCGCCGCTGTACAATAAATTACCGTTTCTGTCAAACTGGGTGCCTGTTTCCAGAAAAACACCGTCCTCATATTTGCCGACAAAATAAGTACCATTCTGACGGTTATAGGTTAGACCGGCACCGTTTCTCTGTCCGTTGTGTGTGCCGCCTGCATACAGCAGCTGTCCCTCTTCATCAAAGTGAGCCATCACGCCCACCGCATGATCTTCCTGCCATTGGCCTGTCAGCACACTGCCGTTTGCGGCAGAAAATGCCGTTCCAAACCCTTCACGGCGGTTCTGCTTCCAACGCCCTGCATAACACAGCTGACCGGATTCATAATAATTGACCCCGAAGCCGTCCCGCTGATCTTGTACATAATGGCCTTCATAGACGGTCATTCCGTTGGCGGTCACAGTACGGCCATAACCGTTTCTCTGACCGTCTGCGGTTTCTCCAAAGTAATAGTAAGACTTTTCCTCGGTTGGAATGACCCGCTTTTCCAGCATTTCATAGGGACATTCCCCGACAAAAAGACAAGTTCCTGTCTGCTCCGATACCTTTTCTTCTTTTACACGGTACAAATCCGATTCCACGGAAACCGCCGCTTCTTCTGCCGCCGGTTTTTCTTCGGCGACAGTCAGCACATCCTGAACCGCCGCTGTTTGGGCAGCTAATGGTGTTTCCTGTGCCGATGCTTTCTCCTCCTGCAAGGCTTTTGCGGCTATGGCGGCAACTTTTTCAAAGAAACTCTCATCCTGTTCCATCGCTGTATCGCTGTCAGCGGCTGTCGCAGGCGGCACTTCTTCCGCTTCTGTCGGTACCTCAAGGGAATCCTCGGCTTGTTCTATGGCTGTATCACTGTCAGCGGCTGTCGCAGGCGGCACTTCTTCCGCTTCTGTCGATACCTCAGGAGAATGCTCGGCTTGTTCTATGGCTGTATCACTGTCAGCGGCTGTCGCAGGCGGCACTTCCTCCGCTTCTGTCGGTACCTCAAGGGAATCCTCGGCTTGTTCTATCGCTGTATCGCTTTCAGCGTCT
>CADCOZ010000302.1 GCA_902803125.1 uncultured Ruminococcus sp. | reverse complement strand
ATTCTTTCTGCTGGTTCCTGATGAACTCGCTTTTGTGAAGCATTGTTCACTATTCATTATTCACTATTCATTATTCATTCCTTCTCCCCTTCCAAAAATCGCTGACTTGACCTGAATCAGCATTACTTATTCTTTCTGCCGGTTCCTGATGAACTCGCTTTTGTGAAGCATTATTATTTATTCGTTATTCTTTATTCTTTATTATTTATTTCCGGCTCAGTGCGGTTGCAAAAAAGCCCGTTTCCTGACGGAATATATCCGCTGCGAAATAACGGATATCGTCCATCGCATGGTCGTTTTCCTTCAAAGGAGCATCCCGCCCGCTGCTGTCCCAGCGGTACAAACCGAATTCACGGATACAGTCACGGCAGTTCTTACAGATTCTCAGCCGCCCTTCTTTCAAGGCGGTTCCCGTTTGACGGATACCGTCCAGCACCTGATTGTTCGCCGGCTGAACGGCATATTGCCCGTGCCGCTTGATGACCTCGATAAAACTGGCGGCTGACGGGTCTACAATGATTTTCCGCACGGTTCGGCCGTCAATCAGGGAACAAAGTCCCTGATAGTGTTCTTCATCGGTGCGGGAGCTGCCCTCCCGTCTGGCACTGTAGTAGTATTCGTCTATCCGGTACCATATCCCGTCATACAGTCCCCATAAACCGAAGGAGGAAGGATTGACCGTGCCGTAATCGCACGAAACGATATAGTCCTCTGCTTCTCCTGCCGGCTTGTCATAGAACATTTTGTCCTCCGACATAAACGGATACACAAGGCCTTCTCCCGCACACCATTTACCGAGAACAAAGCGGTCATAGAACACGCCGGAATATAAGCGGCGGTACCGCTGACGGATTTTTTCGGACAGTGAAGGGTTATCGTCCATCGTAAAGTGCAGATAATACAGGTTTTTTTCCTGCAATTTCTGTATCCACTCCCGATAGAACCAATGCTGCGGGTACTCCGGATTACAGTTGAACCACAATTTGGAGCGATCCTTGGAACAGCGGGCTAACGCCTGTTCCACAAAGGAACGGGGCATCAGCACTACTTCATCAAACAGCACCCCGCAAAGCGTCATACCCTGTATCAGAGCCGCCGAACCTTCATCCCGCCCGCCAAACAGATAGAAAAGATTGGTGTGTGTACCAAAGGACACCTCAAAGATATTCGCCGACAGCTTTTCCTCCACCGCAAAGCCCAGTTCCCGCAGAACAGACAACAGCGGCACCACTACATTTCGCTTGACGGAACGAATCGTTTTGCCGCAGAGGGCAAAAGCGGCACCGCTAAACGAAGCCATCGCCCACGTCACGAACGACACGCTCATACATAGGGTTTTGCCGCTCCTGACGGCACCGTCACAGATGATACCGTCCATTTGGGCGGTTTTTCTGCCGTCCAGCCACCACCGCATCACCGCTAACTGCTTGGGAGAAAACGCTGTATAACTCATTCGGTTCCCTCCTCTTTGCGGGCAGAAAGCTGTTCCATGCCGCCCACTAACGCCTGATAAAAATCGGCGGGGCCTTTTTCGTCCTCGTGACCGTACTGTTCGAGTTTTTCCAAGGCTTTCAGCCGGTCAAAAAACTTGATTTCCATCGCTCCTTCCTTGGGACGCTTGATTTCAGCCACATTGAACAGGTCATAGCCCTCCGGTGCCGTACCGAAGGCTTCGCCTTCAAACAACAGCCGCACCGCATCGTTGACACTGCCGAAAGCAATCCGTTCATAGCCCGCATACGCTTTTTGACGGGCGTTTTTCAGACGGCTGTCATACAAACGGCTGATTTCGGCGTTGACCGTTTCCTTGGTCAGCAAAACGGCGGCGGCCTTTTCCGGCTGTTCATATCCGGCCGCTATGGCCGCCTGCACCGCATCACCTCCCGTGGCATAAACCTCACAAAAATGTCTTTCTTTTGCTGTCAGTGTTCTTGCTTGTTTGCTCAGTTTGAAAACCTCCTTTCACCTATCCCCCAAAAACGCAAAAAATTCGACCTCAAAAGGTCGAATTTTCACAAAGTTATGAAAAATTTTTATATCTCATGATTATCATTGGATTTTTCACTAAAAAATCCTTTTGTTTCCTGTAAGTTTTGTGGAAAGTATGGATTATTCTTTATAAGAAATAAACGCTTCTGCTTGTGTATTATACTGTAACTGATAGTGGGATAGTGCCGTTTGCTGTCCCCTGTGTATTGTCAAAATTTAGAAGAAAGAAGGTTTGAACAAATGACAAAACAACACACTCGATTCCGCAAAGCAACTGCCGCTGTGATGTCTGCACTCCTGTCATTATCGGTTTTCTCCATGGCGGGAACCCTGCCGGTACAGGCCGCTTCCTACTCCGAGCTGTCCGCACTGGATGCCTACGCCTACAGCGGTAATGATCTCGGTGCCACCTACAGCAAAACCTCTACCACCTTTAAGGTTTGGTCGCCCACCGCCAGCAAGGTACAGATTAAACGCTACACCACCGGCAGTGATGCCGAAGCCGGTGCCGCCGTCATCGAAACCAAAGACATGACAAAAGGTGATAAAGGTATTTGGTCCATCACCATCAGCGGTGACCTCAACGGCACCTACTACACCTATCTGGTCACCTGCAACGGCACCACCAAAGAAACCGTGGATATTTATGCCCGCACTACGGGTGTCAACGGCATGAGAGGCATGGTGCTGGATTTGGACAGCACCGACCCCGTGGGCTGGGAAAATGACCAGCGGGTATCCTGTCCGAACCAAACCGATGCCATCATCTGGGAAGTTCATGTGCGGGACTTCTCCGCTTCCGGCGATTCCGGCATGAAGAACAAGGGCAAATACCTTGCCTTTACCGAAACCGGCACGACCGTGAACGGCGATGGCATTCACCCCACCGGTATTGACTATCTTGCCGATTTAGGCGTTACCCATGTTCACCTGCTGCCCGTCTACGACTACGCCAGCGTGGACGAAACCAAACTCAGCACCGACCAGTTCAACTGGGGCTATGACCCGATGAACTACAACACCCCCGAAGGCTCCTACTCCACCGACCCCTACCACGGCGAAGT
>CADCOZ010000301.1 GCA_902803125.1 uncultured Ruminococcus sp. | reverse complement strand
GTGGTGGTAGCCGATGACGATGACATCATCAAAGTACACGTTCACACCGAACACCCCGGTCAGGCCTTGGAAGAAGCGGTAACCTTCGGACAGCTGCTGACCGTCAAGATAGAAAACATGAAGGAACAGCACCGCAAAGCCGCTGAAAAGTTCGAAAAGGAAAAAGCCAAGGCCGAAGAAGAACAAAAAAAGCGGGAAACTTTACAGCCGGTGCCTCCGTCGGATGATGTTGGCTTTGTTGCTGTTGCGGCCGGTGCAGGACTGGCGGATATCTTTAAGGATCTCGGCTGTAACCATGTCGTGAGCGGCGGCCAAAGCATGAACCCCAGCACGGACGATATCTATCAGGCTGTCATGGCCACCCCCGCCAAAACCGTGTTCGTCCTGCCGAATAACAAGAATATTATCTTAGCCGCCGAACAGGTGGTTCCGCTGGTCACCGACAGAACCGTGGTGATTATTCCCACCCGCACCATTCCGCAGGGTCTGGTGGCCATGCTTTCCTATTCTCCCGATGCCACGGTGGAGATTAACAGCGACTATATGATGTCGGCCGCGAAGAATGTTGCCACCGGTCAGGTGACCTATGCCGCAAGAAACTCCGAATTTGGCGGCACCAAAATCAAGGAAGGCGAGATTATCGCTCTGGAAAACGGCAAGCTGACCCTGAAAGACAGAGATCCTGTCAAGGCCGTTATCAAGCTGGCCAGAGATATGACCCATCGTGATACTTCCTATATCTCCCTGATTTACGGCGAAGATATCACCGAAGCACAGGCAAACGCCGCTTTTGAAGGCATCAAAGCAAGGGTAGGCGGCGAAGTGGAAGTTACCTTAATTAACGGCGGTCAGCCCGTCTATTACTTCATGCTTGCCGTTGAATAATTGTTTTTGTCCGCTGTACAGGCATATTATCCTACCCAGATAATGTGCCTGTTTTTTCTTTTCCCGCCAGCCCACTTGTCAGAAAGAGGTGTCCTCATGCCATCGTTATTCAAAATTCCCATTCAGCAGCTCTATAAAGTAGGGCCGAAAAAGGCAGAACAGTTTCAGAAATTGGGCATTGATACCGTTGGAGCTTTACTGCGGTTTTACCCCAGAAGCTACGAGGACTGGAGCTGTACGGTTCCCCTGCGGGAAGCAGAACCGACAGACAACTGCTGTATCAAAGCGACCGTTGAAAAACGCAGTAAACCGGTGCGGGTCAAAGGCGGCATCACGCTGTTCAAACTGACCGCCTCAGACGGCGATGATGTTATGACGGTAACCCTCTTTAACCGTGCGTTTTTGTATGACCAGCTCCACGAAGGCCATACCTACTTATTCTACGGAACGGTTCGCCAAACCTCTTTCGGCTATGAAATGACTTCCCCGCAGATTGAAAACACCGAAAAGGAGATTATCCGTCCCATCTATCCGCAAACGGGGACGTTAACCAGCAAACAGATTGAAAACAGCGTAGCCGCCGCCCTGAAATTACTGCCGGAAACCATCAACGACCCGATACCCGCCGCCATACGGGAAGAATATGATATCTGTCCGCTGGACTTTGCCCTGCATCATATCCATTTCCCCACGGATAAACAGACGCTTACCCAAGCAAGAAAACGGGTGGTCTTTGAGGAACTCCTGATTTTGCAGTTAGGCATCGGCCTGCGAAGCAGTGACCGTCTGCTGACCCATGCTTACCCCATCCAAACGGACTATACCGAGGAATTTCTGACCCTTCTGCCGTATACCCCGACCAACGCCCAGCGGCGGGTCATGGAACAGTGCCTCACCGATATGAAACAGGACGGCTGTCCCATGCACCGCCTGATTCAAGGAGATGTTGGCAGCGGTAAAACCGCCGTAGCCGCCGCTTTATGCTATACAGCCGCTAAAAACGGCCTGCAGTGTGCCTTTATGGTGCCGACAGAAATCTTAGCCGAACAGCATTATCAGTCCCTGACGGCCTTATTCGCCGACACCGGTCTGCACATAGAATTGCTGACCGGCTCCACCCGCACCGCAGAAAAACGCCGTATCCTGACGGCTCTGGAATGCGGCCTGACGGATATCGTCATCGGCACCCATGCCCTGATTTCCGATACCGTCAGCTTTCGGCAGTTGGGATTAGTGATTACCGATGAACAGCACCGTTTTGGCGTGTCACAGCGTTCTGCCCTCAGTGCCAAAGGAAATTATCCGCATATCGCTGTCATGTCGGCCACGCCCATTCCACGCACACTGGCTTTGATGATTTTTGGTGACCTTGATCTGTCCGTGATTGACGAAATGCCGCCCGGACGACTAAAAACCGATACCTATCTTGTCAGCGGCGAAAAGCGTCCCCGCATCTATACCTTTCTGAAAAAGCAGATTGACACCGGCCGCCAATGTTATATTGTATGTCCGCTGGTTGAGCAGAATGACAGCGAACTGCTTTCGGCAGAAGCCTATCGGGAGCGGCTGGAGCAAACGGTGCTGAAGGATTACCGCATCGCTCTGCTCCACGGCCGTATGAAAGCCGCCGAAAAAGACCGGATTATGGGAGATTTTGCCGCCGGCGCCATTGATATTTTAGTAGCCACTACGGTCATTGAAGTCGGTGTCAACGTGCCGAATGCGGCGGTCATGCTGATTGAAAACGCCGACCGGTTCGGTTTGTCGCAGCTGCACCAGCTGCGGGGCCGTGTTGGCCGTGGACAGGATAAATCCTATTGTATCATGGTGACCGACACGGATAATCCTGCCACACTGGAACGGCTGCGGGTCATGTGCCGCACCAACAACGGCTTTGAAATTGCCGATGAAGATTTGCGTCTGCGGGGACCCGGTGATTTTTTTGGTACTCGTCAGCACGGCCTGCCCGTCCTAAAAAGTGCCAAACTCTCGGACATGGTTTCTCTGGAAGCGGCCCGTGAAGCCGCCCAACGCATTCTGTCCGACGATCCGACCCTTTCGCAAAAAGAGCACCGTCCCCTCCTGTTCGAACTGCGCCGCCTCTTCTATTCTTCCGAATCCGGCAAAGGCCTTTTCGGCAGCGCTTAGTGTTGGAGGGGCTTTGCCCTCCAAACCTCCCACCAGGGGCTTGGCCCCTGGACCCCGT
>CADCOZ010000300.1 GCA_902803125.1 uncultured Ruminococcus sp. | reverse complement strand
CCACCGTGACCTGCATCAATGACAATCACAGGCTTTTCCATTACAGCAACCGCAGAGGTCACAGCGGCCGGTTCCTGAAAAGCTGTATACAGCAATCCGCCAAAGAGAAAAGCCGTTAATAATGCCGCAGAACAAATTAGATAGACTTTCAGTTTAACCATATCTTCACCCCATAACAGTATATGCGGCGGCAGGGCCATTCATAACGAAAGGGTGAAACCCGAAAAAAGGCTGACGGGTAAAACAAAAGCGGTCCTGTGACCGCCTTGTTGCTGTGTGCTGATATGTTCTTTTATTCTTGGTCAGTATCCTTTTGGGCAGAGGGGGCGGCGGCTGTATCCGTTTCGGCCTCTGCTAATTCTTTAACGGTCTCCGGATCCGCTGTAACCGCCGGATCAAAGTCCTTGACCGGACGATTCAGCACATACGGGTAATGCATAACCGGCACAGACCCTGTGGCAGTATCCTCCGGTGTTTCAGCCATCGGCAGGGAATTACGAATATAAAACTCTTCTCGAATGGCTAACAGCTTATCCAGACTTTGACACAGCCGCCGATACACATTTTCCAAACGGTCATCCAGTGTGAGGGTGCCGATCTTGATATCCCTGCGCAAATAGGTCAAATCTTCACGGAACAGACGAATCTCTTTTTCAATGGTGTCAATCAGCATCACAGTATCCATCGCCTTCTCCTGTGCTTCATCAACGACACTGTGGGCTCGTATTTCCGCATTCATCTTTATTTTGACAAGGCTTTCCTGCAGTTCATCATACCGTCTTGCTTTGATGGCTAAAGCATCACATTGTTCCTGCAATTCTCTTTTTTCCTGCAAACGAGCCTCTAATTCTTTTTTGTACGCTTCAATGTCATTTTCCCGCTGACCTATCGTGTCCGCTAACCGCATCTGGGTTTCTTGTAAGGACTGGTACAGAGCATTTCGTGAAGCTGTCATTTCAATCAAAGCAATCCCTTTTTCGGTTGCTCTCAATTCGGCCTGTTCCAGCTTCGTCTGCAAAAAGGCGAGCTGTTCTTCAAGTGTTAATTTCCCTTTTGTTTGATCAGAAAGTGCGGTGTGCGGTATTTTTTTTCCCTCAGACATGATAAGCACCTCTTTATTCTCAAGTCCCTTTTATTATAGCATATTCCGCTATATAAAATCAATATTTTTATATAAAATCAATAATATTTTTTTATTGTTTCGTATATTTTGTAAGATTGCACCGTTGTTTCTACAAATTGTGATGGTGAAGTTATGAAAGGAAACAAGAAATAGCAGCATTTCCCAATGATGGAAAAAAGTACCGATACCGTCACCTGTCGTTCAACAAGTGCGGTATCGGTACTTGTGTGCAGTCTTCTCCGAAGGCCGAAGCTGTGCCATATGAAGCTGTTTCTCTCTCATCAGGAAACAATTCCATGTGACAAATTTTCTACACGTTCGAAAAACGCAGGCGGCCAAACGGTGTAAAAACGGTATGAAAACAGGATAGCTGACGTTATGACCGCTGGCCGGTTCCATCTTTTCCTTTGACGTGCAGATGAAGCAGAGGTTTGAACTTCTGATAGGGCAGGTAATTCAGATGTGCCAAACAATTGCGAGCCTCTCTCGCATGGCACAGCGATTCGTAGTCCGGTATGGAGAGTACGCGTTTATTTTTCAGCAAGAATTGCAGCTGACCGATTTCCAATTCGTCCGGTGTTTCACAATCAAAGGTGCCTGAACGCGGCAAATAGAACAAATCGGTGATTTCTTTTTGATACGTCTTGAAGAGCTGACAGCGGAATTGTTCCAAAATGGGGAACAGAATTTTCATCTGTGCCTGCCATATGGCATGGTGGATATCAGACGGGGAATGTTCTGCCCGTATGCCGATGGATTGAACGGTTTCCTGAAAGGTTTTTTGGGGGTCTATCGCCAAAGCTTCTCCCCTATCGGCCAGCTCGGCGGCCAATACCACATTGTTTTCGGCCAGTGCCACCGCCAGTTCTGACAGGTACTGCTGCGGCATTCCCAAATTCTTTTGTGACAGCAGCATCATGCACAGAATATAGGCATCATAATCGTGAACATATTCATCATAGTCCAGAAACTGCAAGGGCAGAGAGTCGGTTTCATCGGATGT
>CADCOZ010000299.1 GCA_902803125.1 uncultured Ruminococcus sp. | reverse complement strand
TTCCAAAAATCGCTGACTTGACCTCAATCAACATTATTCATTTTTTCTGTCCAAGGCAAGAATAACGCATCTGAAAAAGCGTCAAACTCACATGAATAAACAGCAGACACACAACCGAAATAAGGTTGCTGTGCCTGCTGTTTTTATTGGTGATGAGAGTATCGAAAACTATCCGGGTGGTTTATATTACGGCAAAGAACGTCATAAACATCAGCTTGATATCATAGAAGAAATTGAAGCGGGTGAGGTATTCCAGATTATACTGCATTTTCTGCGGCAGAACCGTGTGAAGATACACATCGTCTGTATCTGCCGCACCGCTGAGCAGTTTTTCCTCGTCTTTGAATTTGATGCTGGCCAGTGACGTAATGCCCGCCGGCATTAACAGCGTGGCATACATTTCCGGCGTATAGCCTTCCACATACTTCGGCACTTCCGGACGGGTGCCGACAAAGGACATATCACCCTTGAGTACATTGAACAGCTGGGGCAGTTCATCTAAACGGCATTTCCGAAGAAACCGTCCGGCGTTGGTCACACGGCTGTCGTTTTTAACGGTGACCTGCGTACCCTGTTTTTCGGCATCTGTTACCATTGTGCGGAATTTCACAATGCGAAACGGCTTGCCGTAGGTCGTAATACGCTTTTGCAGGAAAAAGACACTGCCTTTGGAATCACACTTGATCCAAATGGCAATAATCAGCATGAACGGCAGACAAATGATAGTGAGCAGAAGTGCCACAACAATATCAAAGCACCGCTTCATCACCAAACTGCCCGTTTTATGCGACAGAATATCGTAATACTTTTTGACAGCATCGTTTTGAAACATCGGGGGGAGTTTTTCCCATTTCTTCATGCGTTATCCCTCTGTATTGGTTTCGGTCGGATTTTCGGACACGGCTGTTTCGGGTGTAGTCTGTTCGGTCGGTTCAGCGGACACGGCTGTTTCGGGTGTAGTCTGCTCGGTCGGTTCAGCGGATACGGCTGTTTCGGGTGCGGTCTGCTGTGCCTGTTGAGCAATCTGTTCATTGAGTTTTTCTTTTGCTACAGCCAGCATCAGCTTGATGCGGTTTTCCTGATTAACACGAGGCGCACCGGGGTCGTAGTCGATCGCCACAATATTGGCTCGTTCGTCTTTTTGTTTAATGCGGCGAATCATGCCTTTGCCGTTGATGTGGTTGGGCAGACAGCCAAAGGGCTGTGTACACACAATATTTTCAAAACCGCATTCAATCAGTTCCAGCATTTCACCGGTCAGCAGCCAGCCTTCACCCATTTTACTGCCGTAGCCGACAACCCCTTTGACTAACTCTTTAGTGTGCTGATAGCGGGTAATCGGACGGAAGCCGTGCCGTTCCTGACTTTCAATAACCAGTGTTTCATAGTCCGTCAAAAAGTCCATCAGTTTTTGGACGATAAAGTACTTCGCTTTACTGCCGCCGTAGAGCTTGTAATCTTCCAGACGGTTGTCTACTTTGAACATCGCAAAGCCGAGAATGCCCGGCAGGTTGATTTCGCAGTCCTGTTCCCGTAGGAATTTTTCGAGGTTATTATTGCCTAAACTGGCGTATTTGACATAGATTTCTCCCACGATGCCGACCTTGACCTTCGGAGTACGGTTGACTTCGATTTTGGAAAAATCCTCTGCGATGCGGTCAAGATATTTGGCCAATTCTTTCCGTTTGAAGCCATAGCCTTCCGAGAGAATGAGGGTGAGCTGTTTTGTCCACTTGGCAATCATTTTTTCGGTATCGCCTTCATGCACTTCATAGGGCTGCACCTGATTGGCCAGACTCATAATCAAATCACCGTACAGTCCTGCGGCGGCGAGCCTGCGGAGCAGCGGCAGGGAGATGGTGAAGCCCGGATTTTTTTCCATGCCGGACATATTCAGCGAAATAACAGGGATTTTGTCATAGCCGGCCTTGACCAGAGCCTTCCGCAGTAAGTGAATATAGTTGGAGGCACGGCAGCCGCCGCCGGTTTGTGTCAGCAGGAGGGCAATTTTATCCACATCGTATTTGCCGCTTTCCACCGCATGAATCAGCTGACCGATGGTCAGGATAGCGGGATAGCAGGTATCGTTATGAACGTATTTCAAACCGACCTGTGCAATTTCGGGACCCTCTGTTTCCAATAAAGCCACCTTATAGCCAAACTTGGCAAAGATATTTTTCATCAGATGAAAATGTATTTTGGCCATCATCGGAAACAGAATGGTGTATTCTTTTTTCATTTCTTTTGTAAAGAGCAGTCTGCCGTCTTTATCATAGACTAACTTTGCCATAGCTGCCAAGCACTTCCTTTTCATAAATCAGGCCGGCGGTATTCGTTTTCGGCGGCGGTTGGCCGCTTTCATATCTGTTCCGGCTGTGTGTCATTCAGTCTTTCTGTTCTGCAAGACGTAACGGGTAAGGAATATTGTTATAGAGGTCAAATCAGCGAATTTAGGGAGGGAGAAATAAATAATAAAGAATAAAGAATAACGAATAAATAAT
>CADCOZ010000298.1 GCA_902803125.1 uncultured Ruminococcus sp. | reverse complement strand
TTTTCCTTGGCATCAGACAGGGTGTCCAATATCGGATAGCCCGTTACACGAATCATAGAGTCATCGTAATCATATACACTGCGGAGAATATGTTCTTTTTCTTTTTCAGAAGCACAAAAAAACAGCTGAATATTATCCCGCAGACGGTTATCAAACTGTGCCGTTCCGTAAGTGATGAAAAAGTCTTTGACGGAAACGATCTTGGCCGCTAACAGGTCTTTCAAAAACAAAATGTCTTTGGGACTGAACAGCAGGGATTCATAGACATCACAGTCGGCCGCAAAAATAATATCGGAGCAGGCCGCCATCATTTTGGCCTTCTTGGAACCGGCCTCCAAAACATTGGCATATTCGGCTTCGGTTAAGGTGTCCAGTTCTTCAGAACCTCGTTTGGCGGTAAAAAACACCTCTATTTTATCGCTGTCCTTCTTTTTGGCGGCATAGCGGAACAGCACCGGCCCGTTGCTGTTCATTCCCGTTTCTCCGTAAAACATCAGATAGCGGCTGTCTGTTTTTTCAGCCATCATATTGCGGATACTTTTTCGCAGCTGACGGTAATAAAACTGTTCAGACAAAGGCAGATCCTGTCCGGCTTCTGATAAGAATTTATTTTCGCACATACGAAGCAAACTGTTGGTGGAACGGCGGATAACCAGTGACTGCGTTTTTTTATCGTATACCATCACACGGTCAAGAAAATGCCAATAGCTGTTTTTGACAGACGAAGACAGCTTTGAAAAGATGCCATTGAAGGTCATGCCAATGCGAAACGATAAGTTGCGGTATTTCATCACCAAAAAGATACCGTCCATTTTTTTGCCGCTGCTGACCGGCACAAAGAACCGGAACGTATACCGCTTCAAAAACGGCACATCAAAGTATTTTTTCAGCGTATAGGCACCCGAACGGATCACAGCGGTCTTGTCACCGTTAATATTGACAAACAGCTGAAATTCGTTTTCGTCCAAATAGGAACAGCCGTTCAGCACAGCATCAAAATACAGTCCTTCGGCATCATAATTGATGGCGGCTATTTCGGCAGAAATGTCCCTTGAAGAGCCAACAACCGCTGATTGATAATGAGCCATAAACTCTCCGCTGAGGGTCATTTTTTTCAAACGGCCGTCAACCCCAAGGTAGCTTTTTTCAATGCTTTCTTTGGGCAGTACCAAATCTATTTGCGGTTTCAGTTCCGGCCGCTTATATTTCAGACGCAGCAGGCGGAAGGGCATTTCGTCGTCTAACCCACAGCGGCGGCAGATATTTCGGTTGAGGATAACCGCATCATCAATGTACTTAAGCATTTCCGAAACCTGCTCCAGAAATTCATCGACATAGCCGCCGATAATGACGTGCTTATAGCGTTCGTTCTCATTGAGGGCGAAGCGGCTTTCTATCAGGTACAGCATCGCACACTGAGCCGGCAGGGAACCGGGATAGTTCATCAGCATGGGCAGTACCATTTCCCGCAGACAATGGGTATAGAAATGACGGCTGTACTGCGGCACATATTTGAACCATTCATGATCCGAAGGCATGGCCGTTGTATAATGGAAGCTGTCGGTGAATATGTATGAGTAGGTCTGCAAAAGGGCTTCTATGACAATTTTTTCGCCGGCCTGAAAGGGAAGCCGTTCATCAAACAATAACTGCTGTGTAACACGCCGATGAAATAGATAACAGCCGAGCAAGAACACCATTCGATCCGGTGTTTCTTTCAGCTTCACAATACCGTTGGGAATGTCTTTTGTCACGGGAAGAAGTGCTTCACCGGAAAAGAGGTGACCGGCTGTAAGCACAGTACCGGGATTTTGGCGGTTTGCAGGGTCTTTTTATGCAGACTGCTCCACATTTTTTTGTCATATTCGCCGTAGTTGTCCGTAAAGACAACATAGGTGCCGAAACACAGCGTTTTGGCATCGTTATAGGCTTGGGCTTCGCTCTTGCCGGCCGCATCGACAAAATAGACATTATGGGGATATTTTTTGCGGCACTCATCACAAATGGCAAGACTCTGTTCACTGCACAGAGAGTCAATCAGAATCAGCTGGATATGCTCCAGAAAAAAAGCCTCTTCTGCCGTTACCGAAGCAATCGCTTTTTGCAGATGTGAGTCACTTTTGATTAAAAGATTGATACAGTAAAAGTATTTTTTCGGCATAAATAACCACCTGAAACAAACGGGAAAATTTCCCGTACAATTGAGTTTATTATAGTACAAGCACCCATAAAAGTCAATTTACAAAGCTGTTACTACACGGAAATCAATTTTGTTCCGTCAGTCCCCCTGGGGGAAACCTTTTTCTGGCGAAAAAAAGGTTTTCCCCCAGACCCCCTTCCCAAATTCGCTGACTTTTGATTTCCGTGCTGTTACTGCACGAAAAAACAAACAGCAGAAACGCTGGTGGTAATCATCAAAACGAATGCGGTTTGGTGACAAAAAAATGTTGCAACTTCTGAAATGCGTATTTTGTCGAAAAAAAGAGGTTGACTTTATAAAAAAGATGCTATATAATGCAATCAACAACAGCAAGGGTGCTGTAGGTTGAACGAGTGTTGACCTGCGGCACCCTTTTCGCTTTTTTACGAAACACTGATGGATCATGAAAAGTCGATTACTTCAGCGTTTCCTTTATTTTTATCGAATAGGAGAGAGGCCCCCATGAAAGTACCGGAGATTTTTGGCAGTCTTGTGTTTAATGATGCGGCGATGAAGGAACGCCTGCCCAAAGGCACTTATAAAGCCCTGAAAAAGACGATTGAAGAAGGTAAACCGCTGGATTTGAATATTGCCAATGTGGTGGCACACGCCATGAAGGAATGGGCTTTGGAGCATGGTGCAACACATTATACCCATTGGTTCCAGCCTATGACCGGTATCACAGCCGAAAAGCATGACAGCTTCATTTCCCCCACAGAGGGCGGCGGCGTGATTATGGAATTTTCCGGCAAAGAACTGATTAAGGGTGAACCGGACGCTTCCAGTTTTCCGTCCGGCGGCATTCGAGCCATGTTTGAAGCCAGAGGCTATACGGCGTGGGATCCTACTTCCTATGCGTTCATTAAAGACGGTTCGCTGTGTATCCCTACGGCTTTCTGTTCGTATACCGGTGAGATTCTTGACAAAAAAACACCGCTGCTGCGTTCCATGCAGGTTATCAATGTACAGGCTCTGCGTATTCTGCGTATTTTCGGCGACACCGCCACCACCCGTGTGGAAACAACGGTGGGACCCGAACAGGAATATTTTCTGGTGGATAAGGAAGTATTCAAACAGCGGAAGGACCTGATATACTGCGGCCGTACCTTATTCGGGGCCAGACCGCCCAAAGGGCAGGAACTGGACGACCACTATTTTGGTACGATCAAGCCGAGAGTATCGGCCTATATGAAAGAGCTGGACGAAGCCCTTTGGAAATACGGCATCTATGCCAAAACCAAGCACAATGAAGTGGCACCGGCTCAGCATGAATTGGCACCGATTTTCGATTCGTCCAATATTGCTACCGACCATAACCAGCTGACGATGGCTACCATGAAGGATATCGCCAACAAGCACGGCTTGGTTTGTCTGCTGCACGAAAAACCCTTTGCCGGTGTCAACGGATCGGGTAAGCATAATAACTGGTCGATGTCTACCAATACCGGCCGGAACCTGTTGGATCCTTCCAAAAACCCCAGAGAGAATATTCAGTTCCTTGTATTTTTGGCGGCGGTTATCCGTGCCGTAGACGAGCATCAGGATTTGCTGAGAATCTCTGTGGCCAGTGCCGGCAACGATCATCGGTTGGGTGCCAATGAAGCCCCGCCTGCGATTATTTCCATGTATTTGGGCGATGACCTTTCCGATGTTCTGCATTCTGTGATGTACAATGAAGCCTATACCAAAAAAGATGCCCCCATCATGGAAACCAATGCAGATGTTCTGCCGAACTTTGTGAAGGATACTTCTGACCGTAACCGTACTTCACCGTTTGCCTTCACGGGCAATAAATTCGAGTTCCGTATGGTGGGTTCTGCCGAAAACATCGCCTGCACCAATACCATTATCAACACCATTGTGGCAGATGTACTGAGTGATTTCGCCGATGAACTGGAGCGGGTGGCCGCAGAGGATTTGACCGCCGCCGCAGAGGATTTGGTCAGAAGAACCCTGTTGGCACATAAGCGGATTATTTTCAACGGGGACAACTATTCCGAAGAATGGGCGATTGAAGCCGAAAGAAGAGGTCTGCTGAATTATCGCTCCCTGCCCGAAGCTCTGCCGCACTATACGGACGAAAAAAATATCCGTCTGTTTGGCAAGCACGGCATTTATACGGCGGTGGAACTGCGTTCCCGTACAGAAATCATTCTGGAAAACTATGCGAAGATCATCAATATTGAAGCCCTGACCGCTTTGGATATGTCCAAGAAGGATATTGTGCCGGCCGTCACCTCTTATATCAAGGAATTGGCGGAAACAGCCGGTGCCGTGGCCGCACTGCCCATTGATAATGTCAGCCTGCCGGAAGTGGCTCTGGTCAAGAAGCTGTCTGACCTGCTGTCCTGTTTCTTTAAGAAAATCGAGAACTTGGAAAAGGCTGTTATGGGAGCCAAAGACGTTGACGGTGTGGCCGAAACAGCCATGTACTACAGAGATCATGTGTTGGCGGCCATGCAGGAACTGAGAGCCGTAGCGGATGAAATGGAATCCAATATGGCGGCAAAATACTGGCCGTATCCGTCCTACGGTACGATGCTTTTCAGCGTATAAATTTTTCTTCT